>JAHEYE010000266.1 GCA_023251695.1 Sphingobacteriaceae bacterium
TGTTTAAATAAATGTGAAATTGAAAAGAAACGCTCGTTGGTTTTTCCAGAAAACAATAACAAAGCAAGAACTACCATCATAATATTCCAAGGCCATACTACGAAATTATAATTATTTCCCAGCGGACCCATCAATATTAGAATTATTACATGCAGGATCACTACCAATGGAATGGAAATGAAACGCAGCGGCTTGAATAGCAATCCGAATCCAATAAAAATTTCAATAAATGGAATAACATAGCCGGTCTTCGTTAATGTTATCATCTGTCTCTCACTCACAAATTTTTCCAAAGGTTTAATGAACCATGGATAAGTGTCATTAATAAAACCTGGATTAAATTTTTGAAGACCGCTATAAACATAAACCGCACTGAAACACAATTGCAGGATAATGAAAAAAGAATTATAATGATTCACATTATCGATCCGCCAATTATAAAAAAACAAAACAAGGAAAAAGCTATTGTAAATGAAAAACCAGGGCTGCAAACGGTTCTGGTCCAAAAAAACGTAAGCCAGATTTAAAACCAGCAGTAAAAAAATAAACGGACGTGGTTTATCTGCAACAATTAAAAGTAAGATCAATATTATTTCAGCCGCTAATAAAAAATAATCGTAAGGCGGGGAAAGGTACCAGTCTTCAAAAACCGGACAAACCGGATACCACCTCTGTCCAGCCCATAAATTATGTGAACACAATACTGAAAGCAGCAATCCAAAGGCAACCGTAATTTTAATGAGTTTTAAGCGATGAAAGATATTGATTTGTAAACCTGTTGCCATTTAGTTCATACGGCCGTAGCAATAAAAATATTTTTTATAGTAGGCTTCATTTAAATCGCTGATCAAAACACCTTTGCTGGTTGAGGCATGCACGAATTTATTGTTCTTCAAAATCACACCAACATGACTCACCAATTTACTATTGATTTTGAAAAAAACCATATCGCCCTCATCGGCCTTACGCTCACTTACTTTATCACAGGCCTTAGCCATATCATCAGCATTACGGGGCAATTGTTTTTTATAAACCGTTGTATATAAATTAATAGTTAAGCAGGAACAATCTGTCCCGTTTTTAGTACAGCCACCGTATTTATATGGCACACCATACCAATCGGTCACAAATTCATAAAGCTTTTGATGTGCAATTTCTTTTTCGCTGACACCCAGAATCGTTGCGACATTTTTCATTTTTACATCCGAAACTTTTACAGTATCGTTTTTTACCGAAGTGGTTGTTGATTTACTGCTGTGACACGACACAAAAAATCCTAATACCATTATAGTTGAACATAGGAGAATTATAGCTCTTTTCTGAGTCATCCCTTAAAGTTATTCTACATTATAGAGGCTTTATCGTTAAAAAGATTCAGGTTGTCTACATTCCATTGTTGAAAAAGCTATCCGTAAACCAGAGTCAAAATTGATTTTCCCCTAACATTTCCTGTTAAAAATTTCATATATTTAAGCACTTGTAATTCCCTATGGCAACGCTAACAGATTCTTCAAAAGTGAAAACAAAAATCTCGATCGATACTCTCACAAAAGCATACCAGCTCATGTGTACCGCAAAGAGTATGACCGAATTATTTGAAGCCCATAAGGAAATCACGGCGAAATATGTGCATGCTACTTCACGTGGCCATGAGGCTGTGCAGATTGCATTAGGTTTACAGTTATTGCCTCAGGATTTTTTAAGTGCCTACTACCGTGATGACAGTATTTTGCTAGCGATAGGGATGGAGCCTTATGAATTAATGTTGCAGTTGTTGGCAAAGAGGGATGATCCATTTTCAGGCGGAAGAACTTATTATTCGCATCCTAGTTTAAGAAGGGACGACATGCCTAAAATCCCGCATCAATCGAGTGCAACAGGTATGCAGGCCATTCCTACAACAGGAATTGCGATGGGTTTACAGTATCTCGAAAAAAACAAGATGGTAAAAGAATACGACGGACTGAATCCATTAGCAGTGTGTTCGTTAGGTGATGCCAGTTGTACTGAAGGTGAAATTGCAGAAGCGTTTCAAATGGCAACGTTAAAGCAGTTGCCAATACTTTATTTTGTGCAGGATAACGAATGGGATATTTCGGCAAACGCCAAAGAAATCAGGGCGCAGGATATTACCGAATATGCGAAAGGATTCAAAGGTTTAGAGACAAGAACTATCGATGGAACGGATTTCATTGCATCCTACAATACCGTAAAAGAATGTTTGGACATCATCCGGATAGAACGCCGGCCGATGTTAATTCATGCAAAAGTCCCATTATTAAATCACCACACATCAGGTGTGCGTAAAGAATGGTACCGTGATGATCTGGAAGAAGCGGCAAAAAAAGACCCTTTACCGAGATTGAAAAATCAATTACTAGTGGCAGGACTCGATAAAAAATTTCTGCAAAAAATTGAGGCAGAAGCTGCACTATTAGTGGAAACTGATTACGCGAGAGCTTTAAAAGCTGAAGATCCACGTCCTGAAGATTTGATGCTCCACGAATTTGCACCGACTTTAATTACGGAAGAGAAAGGAACCCGTGAGCCTGTAGGTAAGGAAAAGACCGTTATGGTTGACAGCGCTTTATTCGCTATACGGGAATTAATGGCTAAGCATCCTGAATGTTTATTGTATGGCCAAGATGTTGGAGCGCGTTTAGGAGGTGTTTTCAGGGAAGCAGCTACATTAGCGCAACAATTTGGCGACCATAGAGTATTCAATACACCAATCCAGGAAGCGTTTATTGTAGGCTCTACAGTCGGCATGAGCGCTGTTGGATTAAAACCAATCGTTGAAGTTCAGTTTGCAGATTATATTTGGCCGGGCTTGAATCAATTATTTACTGAAGTTTCTCGTTCGTGTTATTTGACCAATGGAAAATGGCCGGTGAGTATGATTTTGCGAGTTCCTATTGGCGCTTACGGAAGCGGTGGTCCATACCATTCAAGTTCTGTTGAAAGTGTATTAGCAAATATCCGCGGAATAAAAATTGCTTATCCGAGTACGGGAGCCGATTTAAAAGGATTATTAAAAGCAGCTTATTACGACCCTAATCCGGTGGTGATGTTAGAACATAAAGGTTTATACTGGAGTAAAATTAAAGGCACTGAAGACGCAAAGACGATAGAGCCTGATGAAGATTATATTATTCCGTTTGGGAAAGCACGTTTAGTTCAAAGTGCAGATGAGTCTGAAATTACAAAGGGAAATACGCTCACTGTTATAACTTACGGCATGGGTGTTTATTGGGCAAAGAATGCTGCTAAGAAATTTGCCGGCAAAGTTGAAATTGTTGATTTACGCTCAATTATGCCTTTAGATGAAGAGATGGTTTTTACATCTGTAAAAAAACATGGCAAATGTCTTGTTTTAACGGAGGAACCTGTCTTCAACGGATTCGCTCAGGGAATCGCTTCACGCATTTCACAAAACTGTTTTGAGCAGCTCGATGCTCCTGTTAAAGTTGTAGGTGCTGAAAATTTACCAGCTATACCACTTAATTCTATATTAGAAAAAACCATGTTGCCTAACACTGAGAAGGTGGAAATAGCAATTCAACAGCTCTTTGCTTATTAAATGAAAGAATGGGTAAAACATACGGCGGTAATAGTTTTGCTGTTGCCGCTTTTGTTTTTAAACATCAAAAGTACACACGATTGGGGCGACGATTTTGCGCAGTATTTAATAGAAGCAAAAAACATTAAGCAAGGTTTTCCATTAGCACAATCCGGTTTTGTAGAAAATCCGAATTATATTTTAGGACCGAATTGTTATCCGCCGGGATTTCCTTTGCTTATTGCAGTTATTTCTTCCGATATCCTGCCATTAAATGTATTGATGTCGTTTTTTTTATTGTGCATCGGCTATTTTTCTTTTTTATTATTCAATAAATGGTTTCACTTTGCACCTGCTCTTATTTTAACGCTCGTTATTGTATATAATCCGCTCTGTCTGAATTTTAAAACGGAAATACTGAGCGATCTGCCTTTTGTGGCTCTTATTCTCCTCTTCTTTGTCTTTTATCTTAGCGATAACAATAAAACCTGGATGCTAATCCTATGTGGATTCATACTTGCCTATACTGTAAACGTCAGGTATGTCGGCTGGGTTTTGTTCATTGCTGTAATTACGGAAACGGTTTACAAAGTCGCGGTAAAATATTTCAAGCACAAGCAGCATAAGATCGATTGGAGTTATATTAAACATGAAATCTGGATCGTGTGTGCTTTTTTTGTGTTTCATGGATTATTTTATTTTTTGTTCCCGCACAAAGTCATTTACTACGACAACCCAAAAGTTTTATCTCTTTTCGAAAGAATTTCGGTGAACGCTAATTATAACTATGCCGTACTTAAATATTTTTTCTCTTGTTTCGATGAAGGATTTTTGAATTACGTCGTATCCTACGGAATTGTTTTCACGGCTTTGATAGGAATGCTTATTTTTATTTTTAAACCCGACCAATTAAAACCTACAATTCTTTTATTCTTTTTACTGGGATACATTGCCTCCATTTTAATTCACCAGTATAGCGATACCGGTTTCCGTTTATTAATTCCAATTATTACATTGATTTTATTTTTCGCTACTTATGCTTTGTTCGTCGTACTCGCCATCATACCGTATAAGCAATGGCTTGTATTTTGTTTGGGATTATTGGTTTTGTTTTGCTACAAACAAAATTCAACACGTATATTAAAATCAGGTAATGATGTCATTCCCGGCCCTTATTCACCTGAAGCAAAAGCAACATTTGATTTCATTACTAAAAACACAGCCGAAAAAGCAGGCATTTTATTCAGCAAACCGCGTGCCTTGACTTATTTTACCAATAGGAAAACCTATGTTAAT
>JAHEYE010000267.1 GCA_023251695.1 Sphingobacteriaceae bacterium
TCATTTTAGGAAACGAAAGTGGTGGGGCTTACAAAGTTAACCGCATTATTTCTCAAACAAATACCAATGAAATCCCGGTTTTTGGTTCTTCCAGGGCTGAGGCGAGCTTTGTTCCTGAATTACTGGGCGATAATTATTTTAATTATGGCCTCGAAGGAACCCAGGAAAATGTATTGTTGTTTTTCATAAAAGAAGAATGCAGGAAGAAAAAGAATTCGCCCCTTATGATTATAAATATTGATCTGGATGGGGTAAATACAAAATCGGGTGATATCGCTAATTACCTTTATAACACAAATAATGAAGGTGTGAAAGAATTGCTCGGTAATCGTTGGGAATCGCATTTTGCTACCCCCTTCATTAAATACATCGGGCAATTTGAAAATTATTTTAGGAATTATTTGAACAACCGTGTGCAGTTGACGAAATATGCCAATAAAGGAGCCTTCATCGATAAAGTTGTTCTTCCCCAAAAAATGATGGATGAATTAATTGAGTACCGTAAAAAAAATCAGGATGTATTTTTGCATGAAGCGGCTTTAAAGGACGAATTCTTTAAAACCATCAATGCAAATCCTGACCGTCGTTTTGTTTTTGTGATTCCACCCTATCATTCCTGTTATTTTACCAATTATAAAAATCCGGAAGACGCCAAAACTTTTGTGGATGAATTGCGGGGAATCAAAAACGCAAATGTTTTTGATTTTAGTTCCGTTATTTATCCCGATAGCTTATTCATTAACACAACTCATTTGAATTACAAGGGTGCTTTAAGGTTTACAAAAGAATTAAAGGATAGTCTCAACACCCTTAAAAATTAGTATTTTTAATCAATGAAAATCCTTGTTCTATACGAAGAGCTGGCCTTGTATCTTATCAATGGTTTCAATGTATTGGCGGCTAATGCTGATTGCGAAATTCTCATTATCAGTAAAAAGATAAATTCCGTTGCCCCGTTTAAATTTGATAGCGTTCATAAAAACATTACGGTTAAAGAGCGCGAAGCGTTTTCTGAGGAAGAACTATTAAATCTCTCAAAACAATTTAAACCTGATTTTGTTTTTTTAGGGGGGTGGATCCATAAGCCGTATCTGAAAATTGTAAGATCACTGAAGAAGAAAACCGTGATTGCTTTCGATAATCAATGGCAGGGAAATTTACGGCAGGTAGTAGGTTCATTTTATTTCAGACTTACTTTAAAGAAATACATTCATCACGCATTTGTTCCCGGTTCACGGCAAGCCGAATTTGCTTCAAAACTTGGGTTTAAAGATAGTGAGACCACTAAGGGCTTGTATTGTTGTGATTTTAATTTATTCAGTTCCTATGCCAAACTAAAAACAGTCGGTTCAGTACCCAAGCGCTTTTTATTTGTGGGTCGTTATGCAAAAGAAAAAGGAATTGAAGATCTATGGAAAGCCTTTATTGACATGCAAAACGAAAGACCCTCCGAATGGGAATTATGGTGTTTGGGTAAAGGGGAAATTCCTCCAATTCAGCATCCGAAAATAAAGCACTTTGGTTTTTTGCAGCCTAATGAGATGGCAGATATAATAAAAAACACGGGTGTTTTTGTCCTTCCCAGCTCCTTTGAACCATGGGGGGTAGTGGTGCATGAGTATGCTTCGGCGGGCTTTCCCCTCCTATGTTCGGATAAAGTGGGCGCCAACGACATGTTTTTAAGCGATAATAATAACGGGTTTGTCTTTAATGCAGGAAATATTTCCCATTTGAAGGATAAATTGAATAAATTTACGGGTATGCCCGATAATGAGCTTACCGGTATGTCAAAGAAGAGTTTTGAACTGGCTTCCGGATTAACTTCTCAGATATGGGCCGATAAATTAATGAGAATAGCAAAATTATGAACCGTAAAAAAATTTTAGTTACCGGCGGCGCAGGAAATATCGGAAGCGCTTTGGTTAATAAACTAATTACCGATAAAAATAATCACGTAGTTGTTGTAGATAATTTAAGCACCGGCGATTCGGAAAAATTACCGATGGCGCAGGATAATTTTAAATTTATAAAAGCCGATGTAAACAATTATCAGCATTTATCACCTATCATGTATTCGAATCATTTCGATTATGTGTTTCATTTTGCTGCAGTGGTGGGTGTACAGCGCACACAGTTACATCCTATTTTGGTTTTAGATGATATAGAGGGAATCCGTAACATTTTATCACTTTCCAAAAACTGTGGGGTGAAGCATGTTTATTTTTCTTCTTCATCAGAAGTTTATGGGGAGCCTGTTGAGATTCCGCAAAACGAATACAAAACACCTCTTAACTCCCGTGTTCCTTATGCAGTGGTTAAAAATGTAGGCGAATGTTTTTTCAGAAGTTACTGGCAGGAATATCATTTGCCTTATACCATCTTCCGTTTCTTTAATACATACGGACCGAATCAAAGTACTGACTTCGTTATACCAAAATTTTTGGCAACAGCGATGAAAAACGAACCGATTCCTATCTATGGTGAAGGATTACAAACACGTACTTTTACATATGTGGATGATACCATTGATACCATCATCAATATTTTCAATAAGCAGCTTTTAAAAAATGATGTTATCAATATCGGAAGCGATAAATTGATGACTGTAATTGAGCTGGCAAAATTCATGATTCAGTTTACAGGTTCTAAATCACAACTGCAGTTTTTACCACCCTTAAAAGAAGGCGATATGACCCGTCGTCAACCCGACAATTCGAAAATGATGGAGATATTGAACCGCGAATTGAAGCCATTGGAAGAAGGATTGAAAATTTTAATGACAGACCCTTTGTTTTTAAAATTAACCGGCATCAAATAACATGTGCGGGATTGCAGGATTTACAGTAGCAAACGGTGTCCCGATAGCTATCGGAACTAAAAATTACGCCACTGTTATTTCTGAAATGATAAATGCCTTAAAGCACCGTGGTCCGGATGCGCAAAACACCTGGAATGATACAACAACTTATTTAGGCCATGCGCGTTTGTCGATTATTGACCTGAGCGCAGCTTCCAATCAACCCATGCAAAGCAGTGATAGCCGTTATGTTATTATCTATAACGGAGAATTATACAATTACCGCGATTTAAGATTGGAATTGCAACGTGTGGCTCAGGGCACTTCAAATCTACCGTATGCTTTTAAAACAAATTCAGATACGGAAGTTATTTTGGCTGCTTATCAGCGTTGGGGAGTAGATTGTTTATCAAAATTTAACGGCATGTTTGCTTTTGCTTTGTACGACACTGTTGAGAAGACTTTATTTATTGCGCGCGACAGAGTAGGGATTAAGCCTTTGTATTATTCTTATAAAAACGACCAACTGGTTTTTGCATCGGAAGTTCGTTCGATGTTGAGTTCTGGTTTTATAGATAGAAAATTGAATCTGGAAGCGATTAATGAATATTTTTTGTATCAAACTGTTCATGCTCCCAATACAATTCTTCAGGATGTAAAAATGCTGATGCCCGGCCATTATATGTTGATGAAGAATGGTGATTTGCACATAAAAAAATATTGGGACTTAAATAATTATACTTCAGCATCCAACGAATTGGATTACCAACAAACTTGTGCAAAGACTAAAGAATTATTATTTCAGGCGGTTGAAAGAAGATTAGTGGCTGATGTTCCTTTTGGTGCTTTTTTGTCAGGAGGAATTGATTCGAGCGCTGTGGTTGGGATTATGAGTAAGATGTCGGCAAAGAAAGTGGAAACCTTTAATGTTTCGTTTGATGAAGGTGAATTTTCAGAAGCGAAATACGCAAAGAAGATCGCGGAAAAATTTGAGACCAATCACCATGAAATAAAATTATCTCCCAATGATTTTTTAAAACAATTACCTGAATCTTTAAATGCTATGGATCACCCGAGTGGAGATGGCCCGAATACTTATATAGTTTCGAAAGCTACAAAGAATGCAGGCGTAACAATGGCTCTCTCTGGTTTAGGTGGTGATGAAGCCTTTGCGGGCTATGATGTATTTAAGCGGATGGCGGAGATTAATAAAAAGTCCTATTTAAATATTTTACCGTCTACCTTACGCAAATTGCCTGCCTCTGTCATGAAAGCAAAAAACAAATCGGTGGCGGGCGATAAAATTTATGAAGTGTTGACTCAGCCGAAAGTAAATGTGAGTTCGGCTTATCCCATTTCAAGAAAAGTGTTTTCTGATTCACAAATCGATGGTTTATTGAAAAATCAAAAGAGTAATAATTTAAAAACACTCATTTCAAAAATTAAGGAAACAGATAAGGAACATGTATTGTCTTATGTCTCCGCTTTGGAAATAAATACTTACATGCAAAACACTTTACTCCGCGATACGGATCAAATGAGTATGGCTGTCGCTTTGGAAGTGCGTGTTCCGTTTCTGGATTATAAATTATTGGAATTTGTTTTGTCCGTAAAAGATGAGTTTAAGTATCCTTCTACTCCCAAAAAATTATTAATTGATTCTTTAGGAGATTTATTGCCTGATGAGGTAGTGAATCGCCCTAAAATGGGTTTTACCTTGCCTTGGAAACATTGGTTGAAGAACGAATTAAAATCATTTTGCGAAGAGAATATGAAATCACTTTCGAAACGTGATTTTGTAAATGAACAAGCTGTATTAAACTTATGGCAGCAGTTTTTAAAGGATGATGCCCGTGTTTCCTGGTCCAGAGTGTGGCATTTAATTGTATTGGAGAATTGGCTGACAAAAAACAATATTAATTGACAAAAAAGAACATAGCAGTTTTAATTGATTGGTATTTGCCCGGTAATAAGGCGGGCGGACCGGTTAAATCTGTT
>JAHEYE010000268.1 GCA_023251695.1 Sphingobacteriaceae bacterium
CTCATAATGTTTAGAAATTTCGTTTATTAAAATAACAGATATTTCTTTCTCGTTTTTTTGTTCAAACAACAATCTGTATTGTTTAGTCTTATAGAACATTCACCTTTTCTATCACCCTTTAAAAACTCAAAATTTAACCCTCTGAATTGTTTTAATTGTTCTATCCGGGTAATATTAATCAGCAGTTGTATTTTCTTTTTATACTGTTTTACTATTTCTTTCGGGAAAACATGTTTCCCTTTTATTTCTTCGAGCGGTGTTACATATAAGTAAGCAAGGTACTCGGTTTTAAACTGAACCTTCATACTCTTATACGTAAAGATACAAATAAAAGTTTACAAATTTGTAAACTTTCAAAAAATTTAACAAAACTCATGTATTATTCTGTTTTAAAAGAGGCAAATGTAAATAGGGGGTAATAAAAGCCTTGCTACGATTTGTAGCATTTTGGGAGAGTTATGAGGAAAGATGGGTTTTACCTTCAGAATTTAATCAGAATTTTACTTTTATATTTGGACTATGATTTCCGGAAGGAGCTTCTTTTTTAGTTGGATATTGATTTTTGGCACACTTGGTCTTAAATGCCAGACTAATTACAATGTGTCGGGAACAATTCTGGAGAATAACAACCCGGTTGAATTTGTAAACGTTGCTTTGATCGCCACAAGCGATACGAGCAAAATAGTGAAAGTGACCGTGAGTGATAGTACAGGGAAATTTATTTTAAGCGAACTAAAATCCGGTAATTATCTTTTTAAAACCCAAATTATCGGATTTCTTCCGCAACGTATTAATTTGGTTTTAGATTCCATTAATCCGGCCATTAATTTGCAAAACATCAGGCTTAAGCCAGATAATAAACTGTTGACTGCGGTTGATATTGTTTCACATAAAGATTTGATTAAAAAAACACCGCAAGGTTTTATTATTCTTGCTAAAGATAATTTAACCCAAGCCGGGGGTACAGCCACGGATTTACTAAAAAATACGCCCACAGTGGTAGTTGACCCCGAAGGAGGAATTACAATACGCGGGAAAAGTCCTCTTATCTTAATTAACGGAAGAAATTCAGGATTAAATTCAACCGACCGAATTCCGGCCAGCAGTATCGAAAGTATTGAGATTATTAATAATCCAACAGCCCAATACGATGCGGATGCCGAAGGAGGGATAATTAATATTAAACTGAAAAAGAATATTGAAAAAGGCACAAATGGCTCGGTTGCTTTAGGCGGGGGTATGGGAGATAAAGGAAGGGTGAATAGTTCTTTAGGTTTAAATCATCACACCAGTAAATGGAATTTCGCCGCAGCTTACGATAACCGCTTTGCAGGAAGAACCCGTAAAATAGATACCAAACGTATCAATTTGGATCTGCCGTCGGACTACTATTTGCTTCAGGACCGTCATGATAACCGAAAGGAACAAACACAGAATTTGAAATTCAACATCGATTTTTCTCCCAATGATAAAAATAATTTTAATCTGGAATTAATAGGGAATACGGATGGGGTGGATAATGACGAATTTCTGACAACATTATCAAAAACGCAAACCGATAGTTTTAATTTTAAGAACACACGCCGTTCCATTGAGCTCGCTAGAGAAAAGACCGCTGAAATAGCCTTCAATTACAGCCGGAAATTTAATGATCCTAAAAAATATTTGGGAATTAATCTGACGTCTGGTTTTGATTTTGATACAGAGAATACGGATATCACAACGCAATCATTATTTGAAGATAATACTGCAATGGGTACTGTATTTTTGCAACGCACCCACAATTATCAAAATTCTAACGTGAGTAATTTCAGAATTGATTTTGGACAACCAGTCGGAAAGAATGGTTTATTGGAAATGGGATATAAAGCTATTTCGCGTTACACCGACGCCGATTTTGTGAGTCAGTATTATTATAACAATGAGTATGTAACAAATACCTTAAGCAGCAACCGTTTTAATTTTCAGGAACAGATTCATGCGGCGTATTTACAATACAAAGGATACGTTGGAAACGCAGATTCGGCTAAGTGGAAATATGATATTGGCTTGCGTTGTGAACAAGTGGATAATGAGGGGAAAGTGGTGACAACTAATCAGCAGGTGAAAAATGATTACTTTAATTTTTTCCCGACAGGAAATTTAGCTTATTACATTAATCAAAATGATTTTCTGAAAATAAGTTTTAGCAGGAGAATCAACCGTCCGGACCTTGAAGAACTGAATCCTTTTACTGACATTACAGATTCATTAAACCCGCACAGTGGAAATCCTTATCTGAAACCCGAATTGGCTAATGCTTTGGAAGCCGGTTATAATAAGGAGTGGAAAAAAATATCCTTAACTACGAATTTATTTTACCGTTACTCCACCAATATAATCCGGAGCTTTGTTGTTTTAGACAACAACGGTGTTGCCCTCATTAAACCAATGAATTTTGGTAATGCCACAACCTACGGTGCTGAAGTAATTGCATCAGTATTTCCTGTAAAATTCTGGAGCGCAAACATTAGCGCATCCTGTTATCAGCAAAATATTGATGGAAGCAATATTAGTCCTGATATATCCAACAATGTATTTAGCTGGTATGGCAAACTCATTAATAACTTTACGTTATGGAAAGGAAGTAAGCTGCAAATAATGGCCAATTATAATTCGCCTGTTGGCACGCCGCAAGGACAAAAAGTAGAAATTTACTATGCCGATCTGGGTTTTCAGCAAAAAGTATTTAAAGGCAGGGGCGCATTGGGATTAGTGGTAACCGATGTTTTCAATACGCAAAGAAAAGGCTATAGATCTACTACTGCAAGTTTTCAGAATTACAGATACTCTAAAATTGATACAAGAGCAGTGCTAATAACATTCGCTTATTCTTTCGGAACCTCAGTGAAAGAGGAGTTGATCGAAAATAAATTCTCGAACGAGTAGAATTATTAATCTATCTTCTTAAACCGCATTTGAACCACCCCTAAAAAGGCTTCCTTAAAAATTTTGGTGCTCATTTTGCTAACACCTTCAACACGGTCGGTAAATAAAATCGGGACTTCCACTAATTTAAATCCTTTTTTGTAAGCGGTGTATTTCATTTCAATCTGAAAAGCATAGCCCATAAAACGGATGCCGTCGAGATTAAGAGTTTCTAAAACTTTTCGCTTGTAACACTTAAATCCGGCGGTGGTGTCTTTAATTGGCAGCCATAATACAATACGGACGTATACCGAAGCGAAATAACTCATTAAAATACGACCCATTGGCCAGTTACTTACATTTCCGCCTTTTACATAACGCGAACCTATTGATAAATCTGCTCCTTTTTCGCAGGCTTCCAATAAACGGATTAAATCATCAGGTTTGTGACTGAAATCGCAATCCATTTCAAAAATGTATTGGTAATCACGGGCCAAAGCCCACTTAAACCCGTGAATGTAAGCAGTGCCTAAACCTAATTTACCCTTACGTTCTTCAATAAATAATCTTGGAAATTCTTTTTGTAATTCTTTTACCTTTTGGGCAGTACCATCCGGTGAGCCGTCGTCAACAATTAATAAATCAAATTCACGCTTGAGCGAAAAAACTTTCCGCACCATCTTTTCGATATTCTCGATTTCGTTGTAGGTAGGAATTATGACGAGATTCTGACTCATTAATGGTGCTAATATACAAATTGTTGCATAACTTGGAGAGTCTTGAAAACGCCTGCAAGGTTTTAAAATTGTGGCTTTTAAATAAAATTAACTAAGACTCTTGGACTCACCCCTTTCTTGCTTTTCGCTCTCGATAACTATCGGGATCATTCCCCTCTCTAGTTTTAGAGAGGGGACAGCTACGAAGTAGCAGGGGTGAGTCAAAATAAAGCTCAAAATTTTCCGCAATTATCAACATTGACGCGTAATACAGGGGCAATTAAGTATTTTTGCGTGAATGCTTAGCCTCAATCCCAAAGAACTTACTGTTGCCCAGGTACATCAATATTTATTGGGAGCAGTAGGGCCCCGTCCGATTTGTTTTGCGAGTACTATAGATAAAAACGGGAATAGTAATTTGGCACCTTTTAGTTTTTTTAATGTTTTTTCGGCTAATCCACCAATAGCTATTTTTTCCCCCGCCCGAAGCGGAAGAACAGGCGCTACAAAAGATACCTACGAGAATATAAAAGAAGTGCCTGAGTGCGTTATCAATATTGTTAACTACAACATGGTATATCAAACCAGTTTAGCAAGTAGTCCGTACCCAAAAGGAACAAGCGAATTTGAAAAAGCCGGTTTTACACCTTTGAAATCACAAATGGTAAAACCATTTAGAGTTAAAGAATCACCTGTGCAACTGGAGTGTAAAGTTAATCAGGTGATAGAGTTAGGTCAGCAAGGTGGAGCAGGTAATTTGGTTATTTGTGAGGTGGTAATGATTCATGTAAGCGAAGATGTTTTAGATGCAAATAGGGGAATTGACCAACATAAAATTGATTTAGTGGCTCGTATGGGTGGTAATTGGTATTGCAGAGCTCATGGCGAGGCTTTGTTTGAAATTGAGAAACCTTTAACTACCTTAGGGATTGGAGTAGATCAAATACCGGCTCAAATTAAAAACAGTAAAGTATTTACAGGAAATAATTTAGGACAATTGGGAAATGTAGAACAATTACCAACGAAAGAGGAAATTGAAAGTTATAAAAGCACGCAAAAACGTTTTGCAAATAATGATGAACTGCACAAATTCGCAAAAACATTATTAGAGGGCGGAAAAGTAAAAGAAGCCTGGATGGCGCTGTTGGCTAATTGAAAAGAA
>JAHEYE010000269.1 GCA_023251695.1 Sphingobacteriaceae bacterium
GCTGCTAAAAAAGCAAAGGCAATTAAAAAGGCTGTAAAGCCTGCAAAGAAATCTTCTTTGGTAAAAGCTAAAAAATCGGTTAAGGAATTAACCGGTAAAAAGGGAAAACCAATTGACGCTGTTAAAAAAGGCGGTAAAGTAATTGATGCTAAAGGCAAAAAAGGAAAACGCAAAGGCGGAGAGGAGGAGGAGGAAGATGTTGATGTAAAAGATGATTATGAGAAAACCGATGAGGACGATGTTTTAGATGGTGCTCTGGAAGAACCTGCAGTTCTTGAAGACGCTGAAGTTCCTCCTCCATCAGAAGAAGAAGATGAGGATGAAGTTCCGATTAAGAAAGGGCGTGGCCGGCGTAAAAAATCAGATGGCACCTCAAAAGGCGGAAGCATGGAAGCATATATCCGTAACCGTCCATTGCAAATTGATCTTTCGAAACCGCTGATAAAAAAGAATCTTGAAGACCAGCCGAAGCCTTTTGTGAACACAAAAGATAACCGCTCACGTTATACGGATAAGGAATTGGGTGAGTTTAAAGAATTAATTATTGAGAAATTAAAAGAAGCTCAGGCAGATTACGATTTGTTAAAACAAACTTTATCGAACGAAGATAACCACGGTACCGATGACACTTCACCAACTTTCAAATTACTGGAAGATGGAAGTGATGTATTATCGAAAGAGGAAACAGCACAATTAGCTGCACGTCAGGAAAAATACATCATCAATCTTAAAAATGCGTTGGTGCGTATTGAAAATAAAACGTATGGTATCTGTCGTGTAAGCGGTAAATTAATTCCGAAAGAGCGTTTACGCAGTGTGCCGCACGCTACTTTGGGTATTGATGCAAAATTGAATCAAAACAGATAATTTTATTTTAGGATCTATATAAGTGCCGGTTTTGTTATAAACGAATTGGCACTTTTTTATTTACATGCTTAAAAAATACAAAATACCACTCATAACAGTTTTCTCTGTTCTTTTGATTGATCAGTTTATTAAGATTTACATTAAACTTCATTACCCTTTAGGAGAAGTATCGCGTGTTGGCGGTGAATGGTTCATTTTACACTTCACCGAAAATCCCGGTATGGCCTTTGGTTTGGAGTTTGGGGGCGATTACGGTAAATTAATTCTCAGCTCTTTCCGGATTATTGCTTCTTTAGCCGGAATTTGGTACGTGATTCACATTGTGAAAAAAGGAGAGCATCCGGGTTTTATCATGTCAGTAGCTTTGATTCTGGCAGGTGCGATAGGAAACATATTAGATAGTTCTTTTTACGGAATATTATTCAGCGAGAGTGATGAATTCAATGTGTCTAAATTTTTGCCTGCCGAAGGCGGTTACGCAGGGTTTTTGCATGGACGGGTTGTAGATATGTTTTATTTTCCGATTTGGAATGGCACATTTCCTTCCTGGATGCCAATCTGGGGCGGGGAAGATTTTCAATTCTTCAGGCCCATTTTTAATTTCGCCGACTTTTCAATTTCATGCGGTGTCGGGATTATTTTAGTGTTTCAGAAAAAATTTATTAAAGAACATAAAGAACCGGCCGAGGATATGGAAAAAACTTCAGAAACCTCAAGTAACGGCTCTACGAATTCTTAAAATGAAAAAAGCGGTTCTACTCATCAATTTAGGCACACCAAAAAGTCCTGCAAAAAAAGATGTACGCAATTATTTGACACAATTTCTTAACGACCCCCGCGTCATTGATATCAATCCGGTCAGTCGGTTTTTTTTGGTTAATTTTTTGATTGTTCCTTTCCGTACTGGGAAATCAGCCAAACTTTATGAAAAAATCTGGACCAAGGAAGGATCACCACTTTTGATTCATAGCTTTAATCTGCAAAAAAAATTACAAAAAGAACTTGGAGAAAATTATGTTGTTGAATTGGGGATGCGTTATCAGGAACCATCCATCGAAGCCGCGATTGAAAGATTGAAAAAAGCGGAGGTTAACTCAATAACGGTTCTTCCACTCTATCCCCAATATGCAACCTCAAGTACTACTTCGTCTATTGAGGAAACAGAGCGTTTATTAAAAAAATGGCCTTCGGCTCCGCCTGTTACATTCATCCGGAACTTTTTTGATGATAATGGGTTTATTAAGGCTTGTGTTAATAGAGCGAAAGAATATAATCTGGACGATTACGATTATTTTCTTTTCAGTTATCATGGTCTACCCGAAAGGCAAATAACAAAAGCTTCTGCCGAATTTAGTGATGGAAGTTGCAAAATTGGCTCTTGCTGTGATGTTATAACAGATAAAAACCGCTTGTGCTACCGAGCGAATTGTTACGGAACAACCCGCCAATTAGTAAAGCATTTGAATATTCCGGAAGGAAAATACACCAGCGCCTTTCAATCACGCCTCAATGATAAATGGCTGAAACCATACTCAGATAAAGTAATTGAAGAATTAGCTAAAAAAGGAATGAAAAAAATCCTGGTCTTCTCCCCTGCATTCGTAGCCGATTGCTTAGAGACCATTTACGAAATTGGAACAGAGTACAACGAAATTTTTAAAGAGCATGGGGGTGAAAATGTGACATTGGTGAAAAGCCTCAACGATACAGAAGCCTGGGTAAGTGCATTAAAAAATATAGTTACAAATTAACGTACTAGCACCTTTACCGTATGTTCGATACCTTGAACAGACATGGTACAATAGTAAATTCCGTTTTCCAGTTTTGTTTCAGGGACTATTTTACGCTGAATGGATGATTCATCCTGCGTGAAGAAGTAAGAGTTATAGACTGTATTACCTTGATCGTTTTTAAGGGTCAGTGTTATTTCATGGTTATTTTCTAGTCCCGTTATATCAACAGAAAATTCCCCATTGTTTGGATTGGGGAATACTGTAAACTTGATATTATTAATATTTGTATTAGGGGTTACCGTCGTGCCGGCATTGACTAAATCGGCTTGCGCCGCTGTACGACTTTCGTTTATGGTGATGGTTTGCGTTATTACCTCGCCTAAGTTTCCATTATTCGTGTTTTCACTAATCTCAACAATATAGGTACCCGCTCCAAGATTCAAAAGACTGTCTTCTGAACCAAGGTTTTTATGTTCTTCGATAATAGCGCCGGAATTTGTCCTGTATGTATAATTCCACGAACCACCTTTTGTGCCTTTTACCTTCACGTTTCCTGTTTTGGTTTTGGCATCAATAGGAGGATTTGCGCTGGAAGTAATAATGTTCTTTACTTGATCAAAATCTGCTGAAGATTGGTTATTACTGCTATTATTATGGTTTTGATGATAGCTATCAGATGTATTATGTGTATTGGAAGCAAAAGTATTTACCTGACTTGATAGAGATGTACTCACCACTATTGCCGCAACGATTGTAATTAATTTTTTCATGAGTTCTCTTTTTATTAATTCAAATGTATGGCGGGTTTAGGGGAAAAAATAAGCACAAACCCCTAATTTCTTACATCATTAAGGTAAGGCCAGAATTAGAGTTAAGATTTGCTGCCTCTTAATACATGCAAAACGTAAAAGAATTCTTTTAACATAAATCTAAACTATCGCAGCGGTAGTTTTAGGTTTTGTATGTAAGAAAATATTGGTTTTTGTAACGAGAGGATTTATTCCCTAATTAATTTCCTTTTATAGAAATTTGTTCCGTCAGAAACATTAATGAAATACATGCCGCGGCTTAGTTCATTTAGATTTACGGAAATATTATTTACACCTTCGTTTAAAGCATCGTAACCTATTGTTTGAAGTAAATTTCCTTTACTATCGTATAAAGTTACTCCCCAGTTTTTGCCTTTTGGTGATTTAAAAACAAGATCAACCTGGTTATTCGCAGGATTCGGAACCAAACTTAAATTAGTATTTATGTCCTCAAAAGCTACTGCCTGAATACTGGATATAGTTTCCTGCCCGTTCTTATCGATCGTTACAATACGATAATAATTTATTTCATTGGTTAAGGGTTGTTTATCCACTCCTTCGTGATCCTTCATTTGGTTAGAATTACCACCTGGAGAAGGTAGTACTCTGCTTATTTCTTTGAAATCTGCTGCATCTGAACTTCTTTGTATAGAGTAGTAATCAACATTAGACTCCATAGAAGTTACCCACTTTAAATCAGTTTGCTTTAAGGCCAAATTGTAAACTGCAGTAAAATTCAAAAGCTCAACCGGTAAAATAGCGCAACTCATCACAGCCGTTCCGCCAAAATTTAATGAATAGCCTGCTCCGGTCGGCGTCCACTCGTCAATCATTAAATAATACGTTTCCCCAGCTAGCACATTCATTTGCGCAGTAAATTTATCTCCGGATACATTTTCTGTTAAATCAGCGGCGGCGGCACTTAAACCCGTATTGCCTGTTAAAGCAGCGTCACTACAACGGAGTGCATTACCTAAAGTAGAACATGTTAAATTCGGGCCATAAACTGCATAATCGTAATCATCGCTTGCAATAGACGGAACGATAGTAAATAAAAAAGTTCCGCCGGTAGTAAACTGAACTGTGAACCAGTTGCTGTAGTTTTCTCCACCAGCCGGACAACCCGCAGCACCACCACAAGCTTCAGCTACAATACCAGGACCTGTACTATTACCCGGAACACTCGTTGAAGCGCAAAGTGGAGTAGCACGTACACAATCATTATTATCTGTCCCGTTCGGTCCGCCTGCGCAAGCAACACAACTTAAAACAGCAGCCCAACCCGGAAAAGTAACTGTATTATCAGAACGGAATCTGAATCCTAAACAACCATTAATAGTCCCTTGAAAAGGGCCGATTGCAC
>JAHEYE010000270.1 GCA_023251695.1 Sphingobacteriaceae bacterium
ACTATATTTAGCAGTAACGTACTTCAAGGTATTTACAGCCCGCGGTTTATTCCAATAAATTTCAAGGGCGTGTTCCAGTTTTATGATTCTTGCTAATTCTTCTTCAGATAAATAATTGCTGCGGATAATCTGATATGGCGCAATTTTATCAAATTCAAACCCATATTGTGCATACTTTTCCCTTACAGGTGTTCCTTTAAGAAATTTAAGAAACCCCAACTGCAATTCGGGAGCGAACAATTTAAAGACTTCCTCAAAACTGAATTTAATATCGTTGAAATAATCCAATGGAAGACCAACAATTAAATCGAGATGCATTTCAACTTTGTGCTCCAGTTGCTTAATGATTGATTTGGTTTTTTCAAAACTCTGTTTGCGACTCACTTCCAGATTCGCTTTTTGATTTACAGTTTGGATCCCAATCTCAAACCGGAATAAACCCTTTGGAACCTTTTCGTTTATAAACTTTATAATATCAGGATGCAAAATATCAGCGGTTATCTCAAACTGAAAAATATTCCCCGGCTTATGATTATCTAAAATGAAATTAAAAATTTCTAGAGTAAAATCTTTTTTAATATTGAATGTCCGGTCCAAGAACTTAACTACCCTGCCATGTTCCATTAAATATAACAAAGTGGTTTTTATGTTTTCCATTGGTAAATAACGCACTTTATTATCCAAACTTGCGAGACAAAACTCGCATTTGTACGGACAACCTCTTGAAGTTTCAATATAGAGAACACGATTTGCTAAAGTATCTACTTGATCGTTTACATAAGGCATTATTGAAGCCAGATCTTTCACATCAAACGAAACGCTTTTGGGTGTGTGAACAACCAAACCGTTTTCTTTCCTTACAAGATTAGAAACATTTTCCACCGCTGGAAATTGATCTAAGAATTCTTTGAAAGGAATTTCTCCTTCACCCGGAATAATATAATCTACATCCGGAACCGCAATCACATCCGACCAATCATAACTGACTTCCGGTCCGCCTAAAAGAATTTTTATTTTTGGATTAAGTGCTTTTATCTTTTTAATGACCTCGAGTGTTTGCGTGATGTTCCAGATATAACAACTAAAAGCAATAACATCAAAATCCTTACAAAACCCGGCCACCTCATCCTTATCTTCCTTGATTGTAAACTCCTTCCATTCTAAACCTTTCCTGTCACGATTTAGCTCATACAGGATTCTTATGGCAAGATTGACATGGATATATTTTGCGTTAAGTGTGGTAATGAGTACGCGCATAGGCCTAAGATAGCAAAATATTCACTATTTTAGTTTAAAATTCAAATACACAAAATGAAAAAAATACTTGCGTTTCTGTTTTTAAGTAACATAATTTTAGCGGGAGGTCCGGCTACAACGGTTGAATTTATTAAGATTGACCAGTTCGGCTACAGACCCGGCGATGAAAAGGTAGCTGTTATTGCAAATCCGATTACAGGATACAACAATGCCGTTCCTTTTACGCCCGGTACCACTTATCAGGTGCGTGATTGGACCACCAATGCTGTTGTATTTACAGGAACACCGACAGCCTGGAACACAGGAAGCACTCAAACCCAATCGGGCGATAAGGTTTGGCATTTTACATTCACCACTTATACTGTTCCCGGCTCGTATTATATTTTTGATGTTACCAATAATGTTGGCTCTTACCGTTTCGAAATTGATAATTGTGTTTACAATAACGTATTAAAATCTGCAGTCCGCATGTTTTATTATCAGCGTTGTGGTATGGCAAAAGCCTTTCCTTACGCCGATACAGGATTTGTGGATGGCGTGTGTCACAAAGGCACTCAGCAGGATACCGATTGCCGTTTATATAACAACACCACTATTTCTACATCAAAAGATCTGTCGGGCGGCTGGCACGATGCAGGGGATTACAATAAATATGTGAATTTCGCTTACGGAGCCCTTATCGATTTATTATTGGGATACGAGAAATATCCTACAGTTTGGACCGACAATTACAACATCCCTGAATCAGGAAACGGAATTCCTGATATTTTGGATGAAGTTAAATACGAATTAGATTGGCTTATTAAAATGCAAGGCCCTGCTCTTACCGACAGTTCATTACTTTCTGTTATAGGCGGTGGCGGTGCAAGTCCTAACTCGGCCGATGCAGCGTTCCGTCGTTACGGTCCGCCCACCACGGCAGCAAGTTTAACAGGTGCCAACGTTTTTGCGTTGGGTGCCATTCAGTTTGCCGCTATCGGACAAACAACTTATGCCGCAAATTTGCAGGCGCGGGCTATCAGGGCTTATGCCTGGGCCAATAATCATCCTAATAATACATTTTATAATGCCGGCGTTTTAGCTGCGGGTGAGCAACAAACCGCTGCTTACGAAACCGACATGCGTAAATTAACTGCTGCCTGTTATCTATATGCTTTAACAGGAAATACTTCTTACCGTACTTATTTTGATGCCAATTATGTGAACTCACAATTAATGATGTGGAGTTATGCTTATCCTTTTCAGGGACCGGAACAAGACGGCTTGTTGTATTACAGTAAAATTCCCGGAGCAACAGCAAGTGTGCGCACTGCTATTTTAAATGCTTACAGCAACAGTATGCAAACTAATAACGTCGATAATTTACCGGCTTACACAAATAAAACAGATGCTTACCGCGCCTGGGTGAACAACGGGAATTACACATGGAACAGTAATCAAACCAAATCGAGGCAGGGCAATATGTTTTTAGCTATGAATGATTATACCCTTAACGCTCCGAATGCTTTGAATTATACAAACGCTGCTTCAGGTTATGTTCATTATATGCACGGTGTTAATCCAAATACGAAAGTGTATTTGAGTAATATGAAAAAATTAGGTGCTGAAAATTATGTGAAACAATTTTATCACAGCTGGTTTAAAGACGGCAGTGCTTTATGGGACGAAGAAGGCGTTTCTACTTATGGTCCGGCCCCTGGCTATATTCCGGGTGGACCAAATCCTTCGTATGCAAAAGACCCTTGTTGTTCCGGTTCGTGCAGCACTCAGCCGGGTTGTGCATTGAATGTAACGCCGCCAATGGGACAACCCATCCAAAAATCTTACAAAGATTTTAATAACGACTGGCCGGTGAACAGCTGGGAAATTACTGAAGCAGGAATTTACACCAATGCTGCTTATGTGAGAATGGTTTCTAAATTTTGCGGTATTGGTTGTGTGACAAGTACGGGTATTTCAAATACTAATTCAAAAACATTTAGTACACAGCTTAAACTTTACCCGAATCCGGCGGATAATAAATTATTTGTTTCGTTTAATAGTGAAACTTCAGGCTCGAAATGTGTTATTTACTCGGTAACCGGACAACAGATTTATTCGAAAGAACAAAATACTACAGGTATAAATTTGCTTGAAATAAATATTGAGAAATTGGCGACAGGAATTTATTTTGTTGAGTTACAAAGCAACAACGGCAAACAAACTGCAAAGTTTGTGAAGGAATAATTGTCTCTAAAAAAAATCCCCTCCTAGATATAGGAGGGGATTTTTATTGCTTACAAAATTAAGAAAAATTATTCCTTAACGAATTTCTTCACCACCACTTTATCACCGGTTCTCCACTCCGCAAAATAAATACCTGAAGGATAATTGCTGATGTCGATTTTAATTTCATCAGTTGCATTTCCTTCATAAACCATTTCGCCTAAGGCATTGAATAATTTTATTCCGGCTGTATTGACCAAACTATTGATTACAATAAAATCTTTTGCAGGATTCGGATAGAAATTAAAATCTGTTATAGCAGCAGCAGAAGAATTAATTCCTAAACCGGCGCTGCCGTTATATCTTAAAATAGTTCCGGTATTACCAACCGCCCAACCATCAACATTCGATGAAAAATGAATTGAGTTCAGAATTTGTGAGGTGCCTGACATCATTGTATTCCAATTTGTGCCTCCGTTAATTGTTTTCATAATCAATCCGCCTGTACCAACAACATAGCCTGTATCAGCGTCCACAAAATAAATTCCGTTTAAAGCATTTAAAACACCTGTTGGCATATTGGTCCAGGTTGCACCTGCATCCAATGACTTTAACACCTTACCTCCTGCCCCGGAAATATATCCCACAGTAGATGTTGGAAAATGAATTGCATTGAGATTAGTAGCTAGTCCGGACGTAATATTAGACCAAGTATTACCACCATCTTTCGTCCGTTTAATAACACCTGAGTTTCCAACTACACAACCGGAATCTAAATCAGAAAACCAAATAGCATTTAAGTTCTGTATCGTTCCTGAAGAACGCAATTGCCAGGTAGCTCCTGTATCGCAACTGGCTTCAATTTTTCCGGCTGTACCTACTGCTAAAACACAAGCCAAATCACGGAAGTGTAATGACAAAATACTATCAGGTTTACCACCATTTAAAGTAACGCTGCTGAACCCCATTTTCATGAACCAGCTTGAATTTTGTGTCATGATATACCATTTAACAGGATTACGGGTATGTACTTCAAACGTATTCACACCGCCCAAAGTTATGTTCTGCGACCAGGTTGTTCCCCCGTTAAGGGTGCGTATAGGTCCTGTAAAACCGGTTGCTGACACAGCAGTAGCGTTAATGGAGAATACAGAAAATAAATTGTTTGTTGCACTTGGAGCTGTTTGCATAATCCACTGCGCATCGGCAGTACTGATAATTGCAAGGCTGAATAAAGAGAGTAAAAGTTTTTTCATGAAATTAGTTTAAGGGTTATGTTTACTAAAGTATACTAATT
>JAHEYE010000017.1 GCA_023251695.1 Sphingobacteriaceae bacterium
GTTTTGCCATTAGTTTAAAATAATTATTAACGCTTTTCAGTGGGCAATGTTAATCTGTTTGGATTTAGTTTTTCTACACTGTCACTGTAATGTCATGAAATAATATAGAAGTTTTTAAGACTTTAATTCTTGAATGAAGAAAAAAAAAGAAAACTGAAATTTCTATTAAATAAAAATTCCCGCCTGAGCGGGAATAATTTGATGTATTTGCGGTCCGGACGGGACTCGAACCCGCGACCTCCGCCGTGACAGGGCGGCATTCTAACCAGCTGAACTACCGGACCAATAATTTTTAAAGAAACTTGTAATCAGGGCGGCTCCCGATAGCTATCGGGACTAACCAGCTGAACTACCAGTCCAATAATTTAAAAAGAACTTTGCAATCAAGTCGGCTCCCGATAGCTATCGGGACTAACCAGCTGAACTACCGGACCAACCTCCAAAAGCCTTAACTTTTGGGATTGCAAATGTACTAATTTATATGAATTACCAAAAAAATATTTGGCTATTCTCCTGTAATCTGCCGAGCGTGATTTGCTGCATTCACCTCTGTTATTACTTTTTTGATGATACCTTCAAAACCTATGATAAATGTGCTTCTTAATAAGCCATCATAAATGCGCCCGAATAACTGTTTTTGTCCCCAAACATCATAAGCCTTTATAATTCTCTTATCAGTATCAGCAACTAAAGGGTAAGGTAAGTTGTATTTGCTTGCAAAGCGCTCATGCGAATCAACACCATCAGGACTAACACCAACCACCTGATAATTATTATCGTTCATGTATTGAAATTCGTCACGCAGGTTGCAGGCTTCAACTGTGCAGGTTTCCGTATCATCTTCCGGATAGAAAAACAAAACAATATTTTTTCCAGGAAAATCAAGTGAGGTAATACGGTTTCCATTTTGATCAACCCCCTCAAAAAATGGAGCAGGGTCGCCCGCTTTTAAATGCGTTACATGTTTTTTAAATGTATCAGAAGAAGGAGTGCTTGCTTTTTCTTTTACAGTTGCAGGACTTACCGCTTTTACAACTGCTTTTTTCGGAGCAGCTTTCTTAACTTTTTTAGGCGCAGACTTCTTCTTAGCGACTTTCTTTTTCGCTGTTTTTTTCACCACTTTTTTCTTAGTGGTTTTCTTCTTTGCTTTTTTAGGTGCAGATTTTTTCTTTGCAACTTTTTTCTTTGTTGCTTTTTTCCCTTTTGCTCTTTTAGCAACTTTTTTCTTTTTGGTTTTTGCCTTTTTAGGCGCTGCCTTTTTCTTTTTTACTTTCTTCGCCATAGTTTTATTTTTTAATGTTTATTTTTTTTGTTCCGTAATATTTACACCATTTTTTTAATTCACATTCGGTGCATTTGGGCTTCCTTGCCAAACAAGTATAACGCCCGTGTAAAATTAACCAGTGATGGGCTTTTGGTACCAGTTCGCTTGGGATAAATTTAATAAGTTGTTTCTCTGTTTGCAAGGGATTTTTCGCATTAGTGGTTAATCCCAGACGTGCCGATACCCGAAAAACATGGGTATCCACAGCCATGGCCGGCTTATTATAAACAACCGAAGCTATAACATTGGCTGTTTTTCTTCCAACGCCCGGCATTTTTATCAATTCCTCAATTTCCTCCGGAACAAGGCCCTTAAAATCCCTGGTCAGCATCTTTGCCATTCCCACCAAATGTTTAGCCTTGTTATTTGGATAGGAAATGCTTTTTATATAACTGAAAACAGTATCACTATTGGAAGCAGCCAGAACTTCTGCCGTTGGAAATTGCTCAAATAAAGCAGGGGTAATCATATTAACACGCTTATCGGTGCATTGGGCCGAAAGAATGACAGCTACCAGCAATTGGTAGGGGTCTTTATAATGCAATTCTGTCTCAGCAACGGGCACATGGGTCTTAAAATAATTTAAAATGTGTATATATCGCTCTTGTTTTGTCATTATAATAAGAAGCCAAATTAAACTTAAATGTAAAAATATACCTAATTTTAGACGGTAAATATGAAAATAAAGCCAGTTTATATTTTAATCCCCGTGTTTGCTTTGTTATCCTGTGGCGATCCGCATAACGATGAGACTAAGGAAATTAAAATAGATAAAGAGGCGCTCAAAAAGCAATTCATCGAGGCCAATAAATTGCTGGCTAAAAAAGAGGCCGACGATATGGACGCTTATGGACGTCAACATAAAATGAATTTTGTAAATACGGATTTGGGTCTGCGTTATTATATATATGAAGCCTCCATCAAGGGCGACAGCATCAAAGACAAGAGTGAAATTACGATTGATTACACTGTTTCGTTATTGGATGGAACTGAATGTTATTCATCAGCGGGAAAAGGGCCTAAAACCTTTAAAGTCGGGATGGAGGACATAGAAAGTGGTATTCATAAAGGTGTTCAATTCCTAAAAAAGGGTGACAAAGCCATCATTCTGCTTCCTTCGCATTTAGCGCATGGTTTGTTAGGTGATATGAGTAAAATTCCGCCTCAGATGCCTATTGTTTACGATATTCAAATTCATAATTAGTCTGTGAATCACTTCCGGTTTCTGATAGTATTTTTTATTTTTTGTCTTGTTTCCTGCAAACGGAATCCGCCGCTGTATTTTGATGGGTATTCGCGTAATGGCTCGGGTTTATACTATAAAATGGTGCAAATTGGCGATGGCGAATATAAAATTAACGCCTGGGATGAGGTTGATTTTACTTGTACTTTTAAAAAGCAAAATGATTCTGTTTTTTTCTCTTCATCCCGCGAAAATATTTACTTTAATCCCTCAGATTCACTCAACAAAGCTTTATTTATAGCTCATTTTACCAATTTAGTCAGGGGCGATTCAGTCATCTATTTAATGAAACCAAAGGAATTATTCGGAAATTATTTTCAATCGCCCGTACCGGCTTATTGCAAAAATGATTCGCTGGTAAAAGTTGAGTTAGGTATCACAGACCTGATAAAAGAAATTAAAATTACTGATAAAGAATTAAAAACTATCAGGGATTACATAAAAGAAAATAACTATAAAATTGTGGCCGAATTACCAAATAAAATTTTCATTCTCGATCATAAAGAGGGGACCGGCACTGATGCGGTTTCCAAGGGAAAATCTATTGTTTTGAGCTATAAAGGCCGTTTTTTAAACGATAGTTTATTCGATAATCCGCCTTATCCGCTTCAGTTCAATTATGGTACGCCCGACCAGGTTTTAAAAGGCATAAATTTTGTTATAAAGGGCATGCATAAGGGTGAATTTATCAAAATAATATTACCTTCGTACCTCGCTTATGGAGAGGGCGGAAACACCAACGGAACCGTTGCTGCATTCACACCTTTGATATACGAAATTACAATAACTGACATAAAATAAACCAACATGAACAAAACTTTAGTACTTACAACTGCAGGAGCTGTTTTAGCATTCGCATCTTGTAAAAATTCCGATTTCGAAGGCTATACAAAAGCAGAAAGCGGATTGCATTATAAATTTTATACACAAAACGAAGGCAGTGTGAAACCTAAAGAAGGCGATGGTGTTGCATTTTCGTTTGTGATCAAACAATATTCGAAGGATTCTGTTTTAGTGGATTCAAAAAGTATTACGGGTGATGGAACAGGCGTGTTCAAATACAGATTACCGAAATCTTCTTTCGCAGGAAGTATTGAAGATGGATTAGCAATGATGGGCAAAGGCGACAGCGCTTCCTTCATCATTAACGCCGATTCTTTTTTCTTAAAAACACAACGTGCGAAAGAATTGCCTCCTCATATTAAACCCGGCGATCATTTGATGGTTTTAATATCGGTTAGGGATGTAAAAGGTCAGGCTGAGTTGGAAGCTGAACAAAAAAAGCAGCAAGCCGAAATGGAGAAAAAAATGATGGAACTTCAGAGTGCGGAGAAACCGGCCTGGGATAAATATTTAGCTGATAATAAAATCACCACCAAACCAACAGCAAGCGGTTTGATTTACATGGAAATGAAAAAGGGTTCAGGTCCGCATCCTGCAGCAACCGATCAGGTTAAAGTTCACTATACCGGAGCATTATTGGATGGCACGAAATTTGACAGTTCAGTCGACAGGGGTGAGCCTGCAACATTTGGTTTAACACAGGTAATTCCGGGTTGGACTGAAGGTTTACAGTTAATGGGTAAAGGCGGAAAAGCTAAATTAGTTATTCCTTCTTCTTTAGGTTGGGGCGCTCAGGGCTATCAGGGAATCCCTCCATATGCAGGCGTAACTTTTACTGTTGAACTATTGGAGATTATCGGTCCGCAGGCAACAGTTACTCCCGGTAAATAAAAATGCTAAAATTAAACAATATGAAAAATTTAGTAATAATAGCAGCACTTGTTTTGATAAGCAATGTTGCGATTTCACAAAAAAAAGAAAAAGTAAAAATCAGTAAAATGGATAAAGAGTTTTTAGATAAACAGGCCGATGGCTTATACGCCAAATTCGAAACTTCAAAAGGAAATATCTACTGCGCATTAGAAATGAAAAAAACACCAATGACTGTAGGTAACTTTGTTGGTTTAGCAGAAGGAAAAATTAAAAATACAGCGAAGGCGGAAAATATTCCGTATTACGACGGACTAAAATTCCACCGTGTTATCCCAAGCTTTATGATTCAAGGTGGTTGTCCGCAAGGAACAGGAATGGGTGATCCGGGATATAAATTCCCCGATGAAATTGATACCACTTTAAAACACAAAGTTCCGGGTATTTTATCAATGGCAAACGCCGGACCGGGTACTAA
>JAHEYE010000271.1 GCA_023251695.1 Sphingobacteriaceae bacterium
AGCAAGATTGAATTTGGAGCTGGATGAATTTCATACTAAAAAATTATTGCCTAACGAATTAGTCCCGGCACCTGCACAAGGAGTATTAGCCTGGCAGATAAAAGAAACGAATAACAAATTGCTGGATGTGATCGATAAAATTAATGATTTGGATGTACTCATTAAAACAAATATTGAACGGCGTGTATTAAACTTGTTTGATGGTGGTTGTCAGCTTCCTTTAGGTGTATATTGTGAGAGTGAAATGGATCATGAAGACCGTTATAAATTTAAGGTATGGGTAAGCCATTCCGATAGTTGGAATTCGCAACCCCGTCAATTATATTTTGAAACATACCACACCGGCGATTTACCCGAACGGATTGTGGAACAAATTCAGAACATGAAACCTAAAAAAGTTTTCATAACAAGAAATTTGCGGGATAAAGATTATTTAAGCCGTGCTTTAAAAGGTTTGAATTTTACGATTGAAGGGAAGAGTCTGATTGAGTTTAAACAAATCACCATAAAAGAATTACCAAAAACGGATTGGATATTCTTCAGTAGTAAACATTCAGTAAAGTATTTTTTTAATCAGAAACCTGAAATTGGTAAAGTAAGGATGGCTTGTGTTGGAAAAGCGACAGCCGATGAGTTAAGAAACTGTGGTCACCGCGCTGAATTCATCGGACAAAGCACCGATACTAAATTAATAGGCAAGCAATTCGCTGCGAAAGTTGGTAATGCGAAAGTTTTATTTCCGGTTGCGCGCGAAAGTATGCAAAGTATACAATGGCAATTTCCAAAAAGGGAAAATGCAATCAATTTGGTAGTATATGCAACTTTGAAGCATAGTATTGAAATTTCTAACGACACAGATATTGTTATTTTTACCAGTCCAAGTAATGTAGAGGCGTATTTCGAAAAAAATAAATTAGGCGCTAATCAAAAGGCAGTTGCTATGGGGGACGCTACAAAAAGCGCTTTAATGAAGAAGAAAATAAAAGAAAATGTAATCACGACTCCCGGCTCATTTGATGATTTAGGATTGTTCCAATCTGTCCTTCATTTTTAATATATTTGCATCCTTTATTATGAACCCTATTTACAACCCATTACAAAATCCAAGTATTGAACTTTTCGGTTTACGGATTGACGAGCCTATTACTGCAGGAACTGATGTTATTGTTGCTTTAATTGGAATTTTAGGATATTTTAAAATTGCAAGATCCAAAAACCTAAGGCACGTTTCTGTTTATTCTTATTTTTTTCTGGGCACAGGTATTTCAACAATGGTTGCCGGAATTTTAGGGCATGCTTTTTTATACCGCTTCGGTTACGAAATTAAAATGGTCGGATGGGTATTAGGTATTATGGGAACTTGTTTTGCGCAATTTGGTGCTGTATACCATTTGAAAAACAGTCTAATTCCAAATACATTTAAAACCCTTTTATGGATTTGTTATGCTGAGGTAGTTATATCAATGAGCATTTTAGTTCTCAGGCCTAGTTTTATGGTCGTCATTTGTCATACAGCTTTTGGTTTAATATTAATGGTAACAATTCTTGAAGCCGTAAATTATTCAAAAACAAAATCAAAACTGAGTATAATGATGATTTATGGAGTTGGACTTGCAATTGTTGCAATCATTGCTCATACCACAAGAATAAGTATTTCAAAATGGTTTAATTATTTAGACATCAGTCATGTGTTTTTAGGTTTATCCCTTTACGTGATGATCTCAGGTGTTTTGTTTGAACAAAAAAATAACCCGATAAAAGCATGATAACACATCGTCCGCGCCGCAACCGAAAAAATCAGGTGATACGTGATTTGGTTCAGGAAAATACAGTTACAGTGAATGACTTTATTTATCCTTTATTTTTAATAGATGGGAAAAATAAAAAATCAGAAGTAAAATCAATGCCGGGTATTTTCCGGTACAGCAACGATTTACTTTTAAAAGAAATTGAGGCTTGTATGAAATTGGGATTAAAAACTTTTGCATTATTCCCGAATATCACCGATAAACTTAAAGACAAGACCGCAAGTGAGAGTTGGAATAAAAAAGGATTATATTTAAGAATGATCAAAGAAGTCAAGAAAAAATTTCCTGAAGCTGTTATCATGACAGACGTTGCAATGGATCCTTACAGTAGTGACGGACACGATGGCATTGTAAGAAAAGGAGAAATTATTAATGATGAAACTTTGGAAATTTTGGCTCGAATGACTTTAGCTCAGGCTGAGTGTGGAGCAGATATTATTGGACCAAGTGATATGATGGATGGTCGTGTTGCCTATTTGCGTGATGCACTTGATCAAAATGATTTCACGAATGTTTCGATAATGAGTTATACGGCAAAATATGCCAGTGCTTTTTATGGTCCTTTCAGGGACGCATTGGATAGCGCACCGAAATTCGGTGATAAAAAAACCTATCAGATGAATCCTGCCAATAGTAAAGAAGCATTATTAGAAGCAGAATTGGATTTTGCGGAAGGTGCTGATTTCTTAATGGTAAAACCTGCATTATCATATCTTGATATAATAAAAACTTTAAACGATAATTTTGTTTTGCCTATTGCAGCTTATAATGTAAGTGGCGAATATGCCATGGTAAAAGCCGCTGCACAAAAAGGATGGATCGATGGTAAGAAGATACGGGATGAAATATTACTTAGCATTAAACGTGCCGGGGCTTCCGTAATTTTAACTTACTTCGCTAAGGAATGGACAAGTGATAATAAAAAATAATTATGCAGACAGATAAAATATTTTTGATTGGTTTTATGGGGAGCGGAAAGACGACGCATGGAAAAAAATTGGCGAAGGTCTTGGACAAACCTTTTATCGATCTGGATAATTATATTGAGAAAAAAGAAAATCTCAGTATCTCTGAAATATTTTCAACAAAGGGCGAAGATTATTTCCGTGAAAAAGAGAGTGAATATTTAAAGCAGGTTATCGCACGTTACCCGAAATCAGTTGTTTCATTAGGCGGAGGAGCGGCTTGTTTCAAAAATAATATTACGCAAATTTTAAAAAGTGGTACTGTAATTTATATTGAAATGCCGGCAGAATCTTTACATTACAGATTAACACAGTCGGAAACACAACGCCCTCTCCTGCAAAATAAAAGTTTAGAAGAGAGCCTGGAGTTTATTGAAGATCTATTGAGGAAACGTGAGCCTTTTTATTCGCAGGCGCATTTAACCGTTAATGGTATTAATCTGACTACCGATAAACTAAAAGAAGCCCTATCTTTGTATAGTGCCAGTCTTTAAAAAATATTTCCTTTTCATTATTCTCTTCAGCGAAGTTTCTCTTTTTTCTTATTCGCAATTCGAACGCGGAAAAAATTTTGGCTTTAATGTTGGCGCAAATATCGCTGTTGGAAACCGTTTTCACCGTATAGGATTAGTTTTACAAGGTTATTATTTTTATGAATTTGTTCAGGTTAATGCTGAAGTCCGACTCTACCACAACCTGAAAAATCTTGGTCCTTTATTACAATATAATGAAGCTGTAACTTCCTTAGGAGCGGTAATTGCTTATGGCGGAAAGCAAAAATATTTCAATCCATTTATTAATTCAGTTTCTAATCAAACCAAACACCGTTACTCTGTGGCTTATTCGTACAATGCTTATTTTAATAAAGTAAAGACAAAACAAACAACCGGTACCATCGCACTCCAATTTGGAGATATCAGTTTAATTGGGGAGAATGATTTATTCGCACATCCTTTGCTTGATAAATACCGTACGGGTGCATTTTTAATTCAGTACCAATACGAAAATATTTTTCAAACCGCTATTAATTGCACCATGTGGACCGGTAAAATGGGAAATGCTATTCGTGATGATAAAGAATTTCCTTATGTCGGTTATCTCGATACAACAGGAGGGATTTATACGAAGTACTCCCATGGTTTATTAAGCGCACAATTTAAATTTAATATGGGATACGGACAAAATGCACAGTTAAATTTAGGCGTTGATGCAGAGCAGGTGAGAAATGCAGTTCAAAACCGTTTAATTCATGATATGATTATTCTTCCGCGTAAATGGTACAAGCCAATTAACTGTCACGTCCCTATGTTAGATACCGAAGGAAATCAGTATTTGTACAAAAAAAATCAGAAAATAAAGAATCCGGAGTTCTATTGGAACGCTTTTAGTAATGCGTCCTTGTTTTACTAAATAATTCAAAATCAAGCCACTTTTTATAGGCTGTTGTGGCTTCCTTGAGCAAGACCTGTTTTTCGGTGAGTTAATTCGAATCCCCGCTTAGTATAGAAAAGGTGTTTATTGCCGAATTATTATACATTTATTACTTGATTACGCCACCTAATCTAAAAGATCATCCTATGATAAAAATTTTTAAGAATTTCCTGATTTTTTTGATACTTATATGTTCATTAAAATCATTTGCGCAGTTACCTGCTTGTCCGAATAACCTAGTGTTTTTTCAGACTAATCCTATTCAGGCATATAATCCATTATTGCCTATAAGTGCAAGTAATCCTAGTGTTATGGTTCCTAACGTAACTTCCGGTGGCGGGGGTTTAGCTTACGGCCCAAACATTTTTGCTGCCGGACCAAGCCCGACTTTTTTTACTACAATGGGATCTAATTATGCTTATTGGAATGGTGCAGCATGGATAACTACTACCGTTACCACTGGAAACGCGTCAGCCGTTAATATTGGTGTTGGTCCCGGTTGTATGTACAACCTTGTTGGTTTTACAGGACAAGTTTATATGACCAATGGTTC
>JAHEYE010000050.1 GCA_023251695.1 Sphingobacteriaceae bacterium
TTTACGGCACTTGGTGTTTTCCGAGGAACTGTAGAAGACGACAGGGCTTTAAATATCGTTAAACTCCGTTACCACAAAATCATCATCATGTGCGACGCTGACGTTGATGGTTCGCATATTACCACTTTGATTTTGACATTCTTCTTCCGTCACATGAAAGAATTAATTGAGCGGGGACATGTTTACATTGCTACACCTCCGCTCTATCAGGTGAAAAAAGGAAAAGACATGCGTTATTGCTGGAATGAAGAACAGCGTGATATCGCGATTAAAATTTTTGGCGGCGACAAACCTGAAAATGTAAACGTACAACGCTATAAGGGTTTAGGAGAGATGAATGCTGAACAATTGTGGGAAACAACTTTAAACCCGGAAACAAGAACATTGCGTCAGGTTTCTGTGGATAATGCAGCAGAAGCCGATCGTGTTTTCTCAATGTTAATGGGTGATGAAGTACCTCCTAGAAGGGAATTCATTGAGAAAAATGCGAAGTATGCCAAGATTGATGCTTAATTAATGTGGCTTCGACAAGCTCAGCCACCAAAATTAAAAAGGGAACATTTCATGTTCCCCTTTTTTTTGCAAATTTTTAATTGAATGTTGTGCCTGAGAGAAGCCGAAGGTCCATTAGTTTCATCCTCTTGCTTTATCGAGCAGATCGTTGAGTTGTTTCACCTCAGCGGGTGTCAGATTTTTAAACACGTTTTTGAATTCTTCATCAACATAATCAAGTGATTCAAGTAATTTCAGGCCTTTATCTGTAATTAACAAATCTACATTCCTCCTGTCGTTCGGGCATTCGTGACGTTCGACAAAACCTTTAGTTTTTAATTTATCTATGATCCGCGAAGCATCACTCATGCGGTCCAACATTCTATCCTTCACCAATTTTAAATTACAGGGCTGAGGATGTTGTCCGCGTAAAATCCGGAGCACATTGTATTGTTGCGGTGTAATATCCTCGTTCTTGAATCTGGTATGGTTTTTATAGCTCATCCAGTTATATGAATAAGAAATATTAACCGCCAGTTTATGAAACTCGCTTTTGAATTTCTTTTGTTGTATTTCGTCTTCCAGTTTCACCGCGCAAAAATATAAAAAATCCCATGAAGTAGAAATTCTTACGAATTTCAATCATAGGGTTTGTTTTTAAGCTTTAGTGAGTTCGATGGTACAATCAATTTTTACTTCCTCGCTTACTACTACACCACCGGCTTCCAAAGCTGCATTCCATTTCAGACCATAATCAACGCGGTTTAATTTACCGGTAACTTTAAAAGCGTATTTGGTATTTCCCCATGGATCCTTAACTGTTTTTGAAGCACCAATAGCCGTTAATTTTACTTTTTTGGTAACACCATGCATGGTCAGATCACCTTCCAGATCGTAAGTGCCTTTTATTTTTCCTGCTTTCATGCTTGTGGCTTTGAAATTCATTTTAGGAAAATTTCCCGCGTCGAAAAAATCTCCGCTTTTTAAATGTCCGTCGCGTTTTTCATCATCGGTGTTAATTGAATTTACATCCACCGAGAATTCGATTTTAGCATCTGTAAAATCTGTTTCCGATTTTGATGAAACAGATCCTTCATACACTTTGAATTTTCCTTCGGTTTCGCTCACCATTAAATGGGTTACAGAAAATCCGAGTTTGCTGTGTGATCCATCAACTTTCCAGTTGGTTTGTGCGTTTAAGCCGGACGATGTTATTAAAAGTGCGGCTGCAATTGTTTGTTTTAAAGTTTTCATATTTTATGGTTTTAGTTAACACCACAAATATACATGTTATAACATTTAATGTTACCACAATTAATGTTAAAGAATGAGTTCTTTATATTTAACTACTTCTAAATCATTTAGATAAAAATTATCAATCCGCAGTCTTTTAAGGCTCAGAACCCTAAATCCCAACTTTTTACACATTCTCCTGATCTGTTTATTTTTGCCTTCCGTTAAAATTATCCTAAAACAGTTTTTCCCAATTTTTTCGGTAAAACATGGTAAGGTTAAGCAAATGCCAATATCAACTCCGGCGCTCATTTTTGAAATAAATTCTCCGTCAATCGCCTTATTGGTTTCTACAACATATTCCTTCTCCTTCTTGAATTCAGGTCTCGTTATACGATTAACCCATTTCCCGTTATTCGAAATTATTAATAATCCTTCAGAAGCTTTATCTAATCTTCCTGCTACAATAAATTCGCTTGTGAAAGGAAAAACAGTTGTTAAATTATCTTTTATTAAAGGATTAAAAGTTGATTCAATGCCAATCGGTTTGTTCAGTGCATAATATTGATAAACTGTAACAGCTTTTAAAATTTCATCGCCGAATTTTAATTCATCTTCATCTTTTAACAAGACGTTATCCCTCACTTCTTTTCCATTAACGGTTAATTTACCTGATGAAATTAAAGTCCCTGCGGTTTTATTTGTGTAATTTAACCGATGAATTAGGAAATATTTTATCCGTAGTCTAAAGCTCACAGGACAAAAATAAACAAATAGTAAGTATGCAAGCTTTAATCGCAATAACAGATATATCTAAAGTTTACAAAATAGGAACTGAAACTATTTATGCGCTTCAGAAAATTGATCTCAATATTTTCAAAAACGAATATGTGGCTTTAATGGGGCCCTCGGGTAGCGGCAAATCCACATTAATGAATATTTTGGGTTGTCTGGATACGCCCACCGGTGGCGAATATATTTTAAATAATAATTCGGTCGCAAAGATGAGCGATAATGAATTGGCGGAAGTGAGGAATAAAGAAATCGGTTTTGTGTTTCAAACATTTAATTTGCTTCCTCGGAATTCAACCCTTGAAAATGTAGCGCTTCCACTCGTATATGCAGGAATGCAGAAAGCTGAACGCGAAGCACGCGCAAAAGAAGTACTCGAACAAGTTGGATTAGGTAACCGCATGCAACATAAACCTAACGAACTTTCGGGCGGACAACGACAGCGTGTAGCTATTGCCCGCGCATTAGTAAATAAACCAGCCATCATTCTGGCCGATGAACCAACAGGAAATCTCGACAGTAAAACATCAGTAGAAATTATGGGTTTGTTTGAAGAAATTCATAAAAACGGAAATACTATTATTCTGGTAACACACGAAGAAGATATTGCCCTGCATGCCCACCGTATTGTGCGTTTAAAAGACGGTTTGGTGGAGAGTGATAAACCAAACCCCTCTGTTATTACTTACAAATCCCGACTCGAAGCATTAGGTTAATTTTTTTAGTACCTTCGCTTATTGTATGCGATTCCGTTTAATTCTTATACTTTTCTTATTGAGTGATATCCTTTTATCGCAAGGTGTAAGTGATACGACTTTAAATATTCCAATGTTAGCTGTAAATTTCAGCGGACAGAAACCTTATGGTGATTTATCAGACCGTTTTGGTGAAAATCTTTCCGTTGGAGGCAGTTTTTTATTTAAGGCCCGCAGAACTTGGATTGTTGGTGTTGAAGGCGCTTATATTTTCGGAAAAAATGTAAAAGAAGATGTTTTACAGCAGCTGAAAACCAATCAGAGTTTTGTGATCGACAACGAAGGTTTTCCGGCTGATTTGCGGGTTACTGAAAGAGGTTTTAATTCTTACATAGTAGTTGGCAAAATTTTTCCGAAGTTAGGTCACAATCCCAATTCGGGCCTCGTTATTAATTGCGGATTTGGTTATTTGCAGCATAAAATAAAATTGTACGATGCCAATAAAAAAGTTGCAGCTGTTAAAGGAGATTTAACTAAAGGTTACGACCGTTTGAGTGGAGGATTTGCAATGGAACAATTTGTTGGTTATGTATTTTTAAGTGGCAATAGATTAGTAAATTTTATTGCGGGATTTGAATTTCATGAAGCTTTCACAAAAAGTTACCGCGGGTTTAATTACGATACCGGTTTACCCGATACAAAACAACGAAAAGATTATTTAATCGGTTTCAGAATCGGCTGGATTCTGCCACTCTACAAACGGACACAGGATTTCTACTACAATTAATGCTATTTTATAATCTAGGCATATATCTGTATACTTTTGTTATTTTACTGGCTTCCGCATTTAAACCAAAAGCAAAACTTTGGGTGCAGGGCAGAAAAAACTGGAAAACAAAATATGCGGAACATCTGAAAAAATTAACCGGGCAAAAAAAAATCTGGGTGCATTGTGCTTCGCTTGGTGAGTTTGAACAGGGCCGCACATTGATAGAAAGCATAAAAAAACAATACACTTCTTATAAAATTATTCTCACTTTTTTCTCACCCAGTGGTTATGAGAGTTGTAAAAATTACGGCTGCGCCGATGCGGTTTTTTATTTGCCTTACGATTCAAAAGCAAATGCGAAAACCTTTATCGATTTGGTTAATCCCGATAAAATTATTTTCATCAAATATGAATTCTGGGTTAATTATTTAAATGAAATAAAAAGAAAAAACATAGAATGCTATCTGGTATCGGCTGTTTTTAAAAACCACCACCCCTTTTTTAAATGGTATGGGGGCATCTTTGTAAAATCGCTTCACGCTTTTAAAAAACTATTTGTACAGGATAAAAATTCGTTGGAATTATTAAAATCCATTGAGGTAAACAACGTGGAGATTTGCGGCGATACGCGTTTCGACCGAGTTCTGGAAATAAAAAATAATTTCACACCTATACCTGAAATTGAAAAGTTCAAAGGCGATCATAAATTGATTATCGCAGGCAGCACATGGCCGCAAGATGAAGATCTGATCCTGGAGACCTTTAATGAACTGAATCTTCCTGATACAAAATTAGTCATAGTACCGCACGACATTGAAGAAAAATTAATTAAGGACACCATTTCCAAACTCAATAAATACCAATTAAGTTATTGTCTTTTTACTGAAAAAATCAATGCAGACGCACGTGTTCTGGTTTTAAATACGATGGGATTATTATCCAAAAGTTATTATTACGCCAACCAGGCTTATATCGGTGGCGGATTTAACGGTGGCATTCATAATTGTCTGGAGCCCGCAGTTTTCGGAATACCTGTAACATTTTCGGGAAATGATTTTGTGAAATACAATGAAGCGATAGATCTAATAAATCTTAAAACAGCCGTAAATGTCAATTCTTCGGACGAATTAAAAAAAGCATGGACAGATTTTTTCTTACAAGAACGATCTTCTGATAAAATTCGGGAAAATTTAAGGGCATATTTCGAATCTAATTCAAACGTAACGCAACGTGTTTTGAGTCAAATCAAATTTTAAGTTCCGCGCTTTTTTATTGTGGATGAAAATTAATATCATTAGTCCCTTTTAAAGAACAATTGAATTTCCCGTAAAATTAAATTTAAACACCTTATTACATTGCTGAAATTCAGATACTTATATGGAAAATTGAAAAGCATCCAAATTTGATTAATTCATGTAATTTTACTTACTTGCATTGATTTTTTAATAACCAATTAAGTTATTTTATCGATGAATTTTAAAAAGCATATGTTTAACTCAAAATTACTGGCTGTTTGCTGCGCATCCATCCTGTTCGTTACCTCTTGCGGAGGTGATAAACCTAAAGAAGAAGATACTAATAACAAAGATGTTGTTGATACCGACACAGCTAAGACAGCAGTGTTGAATGTAGGCGGCGAATTGTTCAGTGTTCCTTCACCAATTCAAACAGCGATGCTGATTCAAAAATCCGGTGTTACTTACGACAAAGCTGTTTTGAATATTTCAAAGAATGCTAATACTTATACCAACGATTTCGCCCGTTCATTAAATCTTGGGATTTACGGCGCCGACTTAGGATATGTGAGCATGTATAACCAAACGCAGGATGCGATAGGTTATTTGGCAGCTGTAAAACAATTGGCTGATAAATTGGGTGTTTCGGCTGCATTTGATCAGCAAACAATGAAACGTATTGAAACTAATATTGCGAATAAAGATAGCATGTTAGTATTGGTTGGTATTGCTTACCGCGCCAGTGACGCTTATTTAAAAACCAATAAGCGTACTGAAGTAAGCAGCCTAATTCTTGCCGGCGGATGGATTGAGAGTATGCACTTTTCTATCAATGCTTACAAACAAAAACCAAGCAACGAAGTAAAATTCAGGATTGCAGAACAAAAACAGGCACTCGGAAGTATTATCAAATTACTTGCATCCAATACCGCACCTGAAGCAATTGAATTAGGTAAGCAATTAAGCGACCTTGCCAAAGTTTATGATGGCATTCAATTCAAATACACTTTTGTTGAGCCAACTACTGATTCAATTAAAAAGATGACCTACATCAATAGTACTAATGAAGTACTTGTTTCGAAAGAGCAAATCGAGCAAATCACCGCAAAGATTCAGGAAATCAGAACTAAAATTACCAATGTACAATCTTAATTTTATGCCGAGTATGAAAAAATTAACCCTTACTATATTAGCATTCGTCTTAGCATTTTCGCTTTCAAATAAAGCAAAGGCTCAGTGCGACACTATTGCAAACCTTTGTGCGAAGCATATTATTTCTACCTTCATTTCTGATGGGCAGCAATACCGTGCTCTATTATTAAACTCTGAAGAAACTGCAGAATTTAATACAACCTTTTTTGGTGAGACTATTTACCGGATTGCAGCTTGTAGCGGTACAAATGATGGCAATTTAATTTTTAATATTTACGATCAGGACCGCCATTTATTATTTACAAACCGTAATCATAAAAATGCACCTTATTGGGATTTTAAAGTGAAAAATACCTTAGAATGTATTATTGAAGCTCAGATTGACGTTAACCGGAACCAGGGTTCAGGATGCGCCGTCGTACTCATCGGCTTCAAACAGAAATAATTTAAAAATGCTTTTGTAAAAAAAGGATAAAGAACCAAAAGCTTTATCCTTTTTTAGTTAAAGAGATGATTAAACAATTATATATTCTTGTTCTTTTAACAGGTTTTAATTACTTGTTTGCACAAAATTGCAGTCAACAACTTGTTAGCGATAGTTTATATAAGCCCAACGAAAAACAATCTTATCTGGTAAACGTTATGAATTGTCCGCTTAAGAATGGCGGCAGAATTCAATTCATCAATAACAACGGAAAGTTTGTATTAAAAATTACGCCGAATCAAAAACTCGGCTTTGCGGATGTAGGCCCGCTTCAACTTAAATCAGGTGGCAAAAGCATATTCTTTAAATCATCTACTTATTACAATCACAAAGATCCCGGTGCTTATTTTTTGGCGGATGTGCTGATTAACTATATTGGTACATTAAAAGAAGACGGATTAACTGCTATTGTTTTTAATGAAAAATTTGAGGTGGAACTAAGTGGCGAAGATCAGAAGAATGTACGCCGCACCGCAAAATGTTTTTACGAACTGTATAAAAAATAACGTGCTGTAAAATAAAAATTTATGAGTGAACGAATATTAAGGGCCCTAATGCAAATGTTTGCCATCATCGCAAAGGTGGATGGTGTGAATAATTCGGGCAGGGCCATTGTGCAATCTTTCTTAAAACAACAATTAAGCCAGGAGCAGGTTGATACCTACCTGGGTATTTTTGACGAATACCTTGAGGCCCATCATCAGGTATCAAAGAAAAAAGACGGTACTGCAAAACGTACCTCCTTGAATTCCGTAAAAGTTTTAAAAATCTGTACCCAAATTAATCAGGAACTTGAACAACCACAGAAAGTCATTGTGTTGATACGTTTGCTGGAATTTATTTATTCTTCGAATGAGATTTCAGAACAGGAATATGAATTTGTTGTTACAGTGGCTGAAACATTTAACATCTCTAACGAAGAGTTTTTACAGTTAAAGCACTTTGTAGAAGATAAAGTTGAAGTTATTCCGGATTCGCCCCGCATCCTCGTTATCGATAACAAAGATTTAGGCTACAACAATTCAACCAAACACATTTATTGTGAAACGCTGACAGACGACGTACGCATTATTCAGATTGACAGCGTTGGCATGTATGCACTCCGTATTTATGGCAACATAGAACTTCAGTTAAACGGACAAGGGATTTCTAAAGAGCGTGTTCATATTTTAACGCCGGGCTCCTCGCTAAGAAGCTCTAAAGTAAAACCAATCTATTATTCAGATATCATCGGTCGTTTCTTAGCTGATGCCAGCAAAGCAAAAATTTCGTTTGAAGCTAAAAACATCGAGTATAAATTTAAAGGTGGCAAATTAGGTTTACGTAACATTAACATCCGCGAAGAAAGCGGGAAACTAATAGGCATCATGGGAGGATCCGGTGCGGGTAAATCTACCTTGTTGAATGTATTGAACGGGGTTGAAATTCCAAGCGCTGGCGAAGTATTAATCAACGGAAAAAACATTCACCTCGATAAAGAAGCGGTTAAAGGCGTAATCGGTCACGTTACACAGGACGACTTATTAATTGAAGAATTAACTGTATACCAAAACTTATTCTACAACGCGAAATTATGTTTCGGAAATTTAACCGATGATGAAATTTCGAAAAAGTGTCACGCTTTATTGGCCGACTTGGGCTTAACAGAAACACGTGATCTTAAAGTTGGTTCTCCTTTAGAAAAAACTATTTCCGGTGGGCAACGTAAACGTTTGAACATTGGTTTGGAATTAATCCGTGAACCATCGGTGCTATACGTAGATGAGCCTACTTCCGGTTTATCATCGCGTGACTCTGAGAATATTATGGACCTTTTAAAAGAATTAGCATTAAAAGGAAAATTAATTTTCGTGGTAATTCACCAGCCGTCGTCCGACATTTTCAAAATGTTTGACAAGCTTCAGATTCTCGACGTGGGCGGTTACCCGATTTATTATGGAAATCCGGTTGACGCCGTTTCCTATTTCAAGCGCCTTGTGAACCATGTGAATTCAGAGGAAAGCGAATGTTGGAATTGCGGTAACGTAAATCCAGAATTGATCTTTAATATTATTGAAAGCAAAGTATTGGACGAATACGGTAACTTAACCTTCATCCGTAAAACCAGTCCGGCCGAATGGAATAAAAATTACGTTGAATTAATTGAAAGCGGCATTGGCGATATTAAGCATCAGGATGAAATTCCGGAAGCAATTTTCAAGATCCCGAATAAATTCAAGCAATTCTCTGTATTCATTAAACGTGATGTGTTGAGTAAATTAACCAACACACAATATTTAATGATCAACTTTTTAGAAGCACCATTACTTGCATTTATTTTAGCTTATCTGGTGCGTTACTTTAATACCGACGAAGAAACAGGACACGGATATATTTACCGCGAAAACGAAAACATGCCGGCGTATATGTTCATGTCGGTTGTAGTTGCTTTATTTATCGGCTTAACTGTGAGTGCCGAAGAAATTATCCGCGACCGTAAAATACGGAAGCGTGAATCTTTCCTCAACCTCAGCAAAGGCAGTTATTTATGGAGTAAAGTTATTATCATGTTTGTATTATCAGCCATCCAAACCTTAACGTTTGTTATTGTAGGAAATATGGTTTTAGGTGTAAAAGGAATGTATTTGGATTACTGGATGGTATTATTTACAACATCCTGTTTTGCCAATATGCTAGGCTTAAACATTTCATCGGCGTTCAACAGTGCGGTTACAATTTATATTTTGATTCCTTTCCTGATTATTCCACAATTATTATTGGCAGGCGTTGTGGTTAAGTTCGATAAATTAAATCCGACTCTTGCCGAGCAGGGTGGTGTGCCAATGGCAGGTGAAATTATGGCCAGCCGATGGGCTTTTGAAGCCTTGGCTGTAAATCAATTCAAAGAAAACAAATACGAACGCAATTTTTACAAACTACACCGTTCACAAAGTATATCGCAGTATAAAAAGAATTACTGGATCACAAAACTTGGTAATAAATTGACGCGTATTGAGAGTGAATTAAAAATCGGTAAAAAATTAACCGATCTTAAAGCAGATATTGAATTGATAAGAAAAGAAATTACCAAAGAACAATTAATTTCCAAAAAGATTAAGTGCCCTGTACTCGACAGAATTAATACTACCGATTATAATCCGGGCGTTGCTTCAAGTATCAGAAAAGATTATTTAGAGCTTCTTCACAGTTATTACAATGATATTGAGAATAACTCTTATACCAAATCTGACGAAGTTACCGACAAACTGATCGCATCAATGGGGGAAAAACAAAAATATCTCCAATTACAGGATGATTATGAGAATGAAAGCTTGAATCAATTATTAAGGAACTCCAATAACATGGGCGAACGTTGTTTGGAAAAAGACGGCCGTTTAATCCAACAAATCGATCCTGTTTTCCAGGATCCAACCGATTCTAATTTTGGGCGTGCACACTTTTTCTCCCCTCGTAAAAAGTTTCTTGGTACTTTGTATCCGACCTATTGGTTCAATGTTTTAGTGATCTGGATGATGAGCGCTTCCTTAATGATTATGCTTTACTTTGATGTGTTTAAAAAGGTATTGGACGCATTGGGTAATATCAAATTCGGAAAAAAGAAACACTAACAGTATTTTCAAAATTCATAAATGAGGCGTATATTAGAAATAATATACGCCATGTCTTTTTTATCTGATATCAAAAAATCACCTCCTCCGTTTTCCTGGGACGAATGGTACGAATCAGTTGGCGGAAGAAGTATAAACATTGAAGAAGCCGATCATATTCTCGATAAAATTTACAACGACCAATACCATCGTTTCGATGGGGAAGTTGCGCCGGTAAAACATAAATTTAATTCACCGGAAGAAGCCTCTGAATTATTAAAACAAAAAGCCCTTGAATTTGGTGCAGATATTGTTGGTATTTGCGAGATTGAGCCCACCGACATTTATAAAGGAAAAACCGTAACAGAAAAATTTGCCATTGCTGTTGGTCAGCGTATGTTGTGGCGCGAATTCCAGGTGGTACCATCCAGGGAATCGGCTATAGAGTGTTTAAGAATTTATTTTACATTGGGAGAAACTGTAATTAAGCTCGCAGCTTACGTCCGCTCCTTAGGCTACCCCTGTAAAATCGAACATCCTATTGGTGATAGTGATCTGTTACATATTCCTATTGGATTAAAAGCAGGATTTGGCGAGTTAGGCAGACATGGTTCCATTATACATCCGGAACTTGGTCCGCTTTTCAGAATGGGAAGCGTGATTACAAGTATTGAAATGAAATGCGACAAACCCATAGACGCAGGCATTGCTGCATTTTGTGATATTTGTAAAGCCTGCAGAATTTATTGTCCGGCCAAAGCCATTCCTGATAACAGAGATCCAAAAGCAGGAAAAGATCATTTGGGTTACGACAGATATGTGGTGGATACCGGAAAATGTTTTCCTTATTTTGCCAAAAACAATTACTGTTCAATTTGTTTGCCCGTTTGTGTTTATAACCATAAAGAATGGGCGAAAGATTTTGAAGGACATCAAACTAAACTCTTTCCTGAAATTATTATGCTTGAACCGCCACCTCCAACCGATATTGTACCGGAGGAGAACAAACATTATTACAATAAGCTGAACCGTTAAAATTCTTTATTCCAGGCCAATTTGTTAACCTTTTTTAGCATTATTATGTATTTCAGGATAATAAGTAGTATTCTTTTTAGTTTAAAAATTTTGTACCTTTAATATATGCGGTTTTTCAAAATATTTCTGCCCTTAATTCTTCTCTCTTCTCTTATTTATGCTTTCACACATAAATCAGAATCCGCTTTATTAAAAAAACAAGATGATGGGATGAGCGTTGAAGAGTTTTTGAAAAGGACTGAGAATAAAGAAAAAATTGTTTTCGCCTACTTTAAAGCAGAGTGGTGTGCGCCCTGCGTAAAATTAAAACCGGTGATGGAGCAATTGCAAGCAGAGGAAAAAGAAAAAGTAGAAATCCTGATCATTGATATTGACGAGAATAAAAAACTGGCGCAGCATTTTGAGATAAACACTTTACCTCTTTTTTACATTTATAAAAACGGAAAAAAAGTTTGGGAAAACAACACCGCTTTATGCAAAGCTGATATTCAGAAAAAACTGGCTATGTATAAGTAATCTTAATTCCGTCGCTTAGCACCGGAACTAACCTACTCCACCCAAAGCACCATTCCCTTTAAATATTCTCCCTCAGGAAAAAACGGAATTACAGGATGATCGGCAGGCTGACATAAATAATGTACCACTTTAACATTTCTTCCTGCCTCAATCGCCGCCGCCGCAACAGAATTATAGAAAAGCATTTTATCAATCACACCCGAACAGGAAAAAGTAAATAAGATTCCTCCCGGTTTTATTTTTCTCAACGCCAGTGCGTTTAATTTAATGTATCCTTTAACAGCATTGTGTTTTACATCCCTGCTCTTCGCAAAGGCGGGCGGATCTAAAACTATAACATCATAAACATTGTCCTTATCTTTTAAAAAATCAAAAACATCTTCATCATATCCTTCATGATTTTTGATTTTATTTAAATCTGCATTTTGGCGGCTTAACTCAATAGCTGGGGCCGATGAATCTACAGAATGTACCAAGGTAGCGCCTGCAAGAGCTGCATAAACAGAAAATCCTCCCGTGTAAGAAAAAGTATTTAATACCTTTTTACCCTTGCTGTATTTAGATAATAACGAACGGTTTTCCCTCTGGTCGACAAAGAATCCGGTTTTCTGGCCATTTTCCCAATCAATTATAAATTCACAATTATTTTCTTTCACCACAACTCTTTCACCACCCTGTCCTAACAAATATTGATTCTTCACACCCTGCGCATATTGCTTGGGTAATGTTTCTGAACTTTTATCGTAAACACTTTTTAAACCATCGCCAAACGTTTTTTGTAATGCTTTTATAAGCGCTTCCCTATTCAAGTGCATAGCAATGCTGTGGGCCTGAAAAACGATATGCCCTGCATAGTAATCAATAATCAATCCGGGCAAACCATCCCCTTCACCGAATATCAAACGGCATACATTCGTACTCTCGTTTAATATTCCAAGATTCTTTCTGTATTCGTATGCTTTATTGATCTTATTAAACCAGAAATCATCGTTAATCTCAACTTGCTTAAATGAAATAATACGGACAGAAATACTTGCATTTGAATAATGACCAACTCCCAAAAATTGCTGTTTTGCCGAAAAAACTTCCACTAATTCCCCATCCTGCAAATCATCTTTAATTTTTATGGCGCCTGAAAATACCCAGGGATGAAATCTTAAGAGCGAATGCTCTTTACCATTGTGTAATATTATTTTCGCAACAGGTTTCATAAATTTCGCAGATTAATTGTCCGCCACGAATTTCACTAATTTTCACTAATAAAAATAACTCATTATCAATCCCGATAGTCACAAAGTGATTCCTTATGGACCATCGGGAGCCAAATTAAAAGGCTTGAGAGGCTTTATCAACAAGTCCCTTATAGGCATTTGTCTCGGTAATATGGCCCGGAATAAGGCTATTTCTGCTTTTGGCTACCAATACTTTACCAACCAAATAAAAGGTCGGTTTTAGCCCTTATGGCTTTAAATAACAGGCTTTTTTAAAATCATTTTTGGGGTAAATTGGGACTTATTACCTTTGTTTATATCTAATAATTTTATATTTTGCATCAAATTTAATCATTATGCAATTCAAATTATTCACTTTAGTAATGGCCTTAGGAGTTAGCTCTTTAATGGCTCAGGTAACCATCAGTACCAATATGCCTTCCAGTTTAGCTGCCGGTTCAAATACTGATGTAGAGGTAAAAATCAATAAAGGCTCTATTGCCAATTTTGCAAAATACCAGATGGATGTTCCTGTTGGGGTTAATGTAACCGAAGTGGATTCTAAATCAGGAAATTTTACTTTCGAAAATAACCGTGCAAAAATAGTATGGGTATCGGTACCGACCGACGCTGAATTCACACTGAAATTCAAAGTAAGCGTAACTTCATCGGCTCCCGCTGAAGGTGCTGTGATTCAGAAATTTTATTTTTTAGAGAACGGCGCTAAAAAAGAAGTGGAAGCTGAAGCGATGAATGTTGCTTTTGGCGGAAGCGCAAATCCTAAAAATTTATCAGGTACCACAACTCAAACCAAATCAGAGCCTGTAAAAACACAGCCTGTTACAACTACGCCTACCAAAACAGAACCTGTGAAAACAGAACCTGTAAAAACTGAGCCTGTGAAAACCGAACCGGTAAAAACAGAACCTGTTACTAATACAAATGCATCAGCAGGAACACCCGGTTTAGTTTACCGTGTGCAATTAGCAGCTTCTCCAACCGATCCTGGCAAATCAAAATATGCTGCTTTAGGAAGCGGTGTTGAGATTGCGAAAGAAGACGGTTCTTATAAAGTGCTTTACGGAAAATACAATACGAAAGAAGAAGGCTTGAAAGGTTTTGAAGAAGCATCAGCAAAAGGTTTCAAAGGCTTTTTAGTGAAATACCAGAATGGTGTTCGTGTGAAATAGTGGTCCTTCGGCAAGCTCAGGATGACTTCCGTATTTGAAAAAAAAATTTAGTGGAATTCGCGGTTTAACTGCGAATTTCTTTTTTAGGGATGAAACAAATAATTTTAATAGTATCTGTACTTTGTTTTTTTTCTTGCGCCAAGAAAAGAAATTGGATTTGTACCTGTGAAGTAACAGGTAATAATTTCGGTACATTTAAAATGGAGATCAACCACGAAACACAAAAGAAAGCAACCGATCAATGCGGAGCATATGGTAAAGACCTAATGGGCAGCGGCGGAAATTATAATTGCAGCTTAATTGGTGATGATTAATGGTTCGGCAAGCTCACCATGACTCTGTCTTATTAAATAAAACATGAAAAACATCTTTCGCTTCATAATATTGTTTGGCCTGGTCTCTTCCTCCTGTACAAAAAAATACGACTGGGTTTGTACCTGCGAGGTATATACCCCAACCGGCACTACGGTTGAAACCAAAGATATTAAAGACGTGCGTAAACCCGATGCCGACCGCATCTGCGCCAAATTCGGGGAGGATGTATCGCCCAATAATGCCGCGCATGAGTGTACAGTGAAATAAATGTTGGATGAGCTTGTCGAAGCCACCGATCCACCCATATCTTGTCTCTGACCGTAATGCCTTTCGGTCCCTGAGCTTGTCAAAGGGCCGATAACAACACCCCAAAAAACTGCCACTTTTTCCGTCTCAAATACCCCTAATAACCTGACTGTCATCCTGAGCTTGACGAAGGACTGAAAAACTGTCATTATTTACCCCCTTTTATGGTATTGGTACAGTTTTAGCTTACCTTTGGTGCCCCCTCAAAAAGGGTGTTTCGGGTTCCGGGTTTATGGCTTAAAAATTATCAATCCTCCCTAAACAATAAATACTAAACAATAAACAACTAAACAAATAAAAAAATGGCAAAAGTAAGTGTAAAACCGTTGGCCGACCGCGTGTTGGTTGAGGCCGCAGAAGCAGAGACAAAGACAGCGGGTGGAATTATCATCCCCGATACTGCAAAAGAAAAACCTATGAAAGGTAAAGTAATTGCTGTAGGACCAGGTAAAAAAGACGAACCTACAACTGTAAAAGTTGGCGACAGCATTCTTTATGGCAAATATGCAGGTACCGAAATTTTAGTAGATGGTAAAGAATACCTTATCATGAAAGAATCAGATATCTACGCGATTGTATAATTGTTTATAGTTTGAATGTTTATTGTTTATGGTTAGCTATAAAACAATAAACACGAAACCATAAACAACCAAACAACAAACAATAAACCCGAAACAATAAATATTTAAACAATAAAAAAATGGCAAAAGACATAACATTCAACTTAGACGCACGTGACGCTTTAAAGCGCGGTGTTGACGCTTTAGCAAATGCAGTTAAAGTAACATTAGGACCAAAAGGTCGTAACGTAATTATCGATAAAAAATTTGGCTCACCAATCATTACTAAAGACGGTGTAACAGTTGCTAAAGAAATTGAATTAGCAAATCCGGTTGAGAACATGGGCGCACAATTATTAAAAGAAGTAGCGAGCAAAACTGCTGATGCTGCGGGCGACGGAACTACAACTGCAACTGTATTAGCGCAAGCTATTGTAACTGCAGGCTTAAAAAACGTAGCTGCAGGTGCTAATCCAATGGATTTAAAACGCGGAATTGATAAAGCGGTTTTAGCTGTGGTTGAAAATTTAAAAAAACAAACACAATCTATCGGCAACGACAATAAAAAAATTGAACAGGTAGCAACTATCTCTGCTAACAACGATCATGCAATTGGTAAACTAATTGCTGAAGCAATGGGCAAAGTGAAAAAAGAAGGCGTTATTACTGTTGAAGAAGCAAAAGGTACAGATACAACTGTTGAAGTTGTGGAAGGTATGCAATTCGACCGCGGTTATATCTCTGCTTACTTTGTAACGGATGTTGAGAAAATGGAAACTGTTTTAGAGAGTCCGTTGATCTTAATTTACGACAAGAAAATTTCGAGCATGAAAGAATTGCTTCCTATTTTAGAGAAAGCAGTTCAGACAGGAAAACCGGTATTAATTATTTCTGAAGATTTAGATGGTGAAGCATTATCTACTTTGGTGGTAAATAAAATCCGTGGCTCACTAAAAATTGCTGCTGTTAAAGCGCCGGGCTTTGGCGACCGCAGAAAAGCAATGTTAGAAGACTTAGCAATTCTTACAGGTGGAACATTAATCAGCGAAGAACAAGGTTTTAAATTAGAGAACGCTGAATTAAACATGTTAGGTAAAGCTGAAAAAATCACTATCGACAAAGACAATACAACAATTGTAAATGGTGCCGGTAAAAAAGCTGACATCACTGCACGTGTTAATCAAATTAAAGCGCAAATAGAAAGCACTACTTCTGATTACGACAAAGAAAAATTACAAGAGCGCTTAGCAAAATTAGCAGGCGGTGTGGCAGTATTATATATTGGTGCAGCTACTGAAGTGGAAATGAAAGAAAAGAAAGACCGTGTTGACGATGCATTAGCAGCTACACGCGCAGCAGTTGAAGAAGGTATCATCCCCGGTGGTGGTGTTGCTTACATCCGTGCGATTGCCGCTTTAGAAAGACTAAAAGGTGCTAACGAAGATGAAACTACAGGAATGCAAATTGTAAAACGCAGCTTAGAAGAACCATTACGCCAAATTTGCGCGAACTGTGGTATTGAAGGAAGCATTGTTGTACAAAAAGTAAAAGAAGGAAAAGATGACTTCGGTTTCAACGCACGCACTGAGAACTTTGAAAATTTATTTAAAGCAGGTGTTATTGACCATACTAAAGTTGCACGCGTAGCATTAGAAAACGCTGCATCAGTAGCAGGTATGTTATTAACTACTGATTGCGTTTTAGCAGAGAAAAAAGAAGAAAAATCCGGAATGCCTGCCGGCCCTGATATGGGTGGTATGGGTGGAATGATGTAGCCTTCTGCTTGTCATTCAGAGTCTGAATGACGCAGAAAGAGATGCTGATCAGCGCTTCCAGCGTTCAGCATGACATCGTAACGCTCATTGTGGAACGAGACGTCATCCTGAAACAGAAAAGCTGAACAATGTTCAGCTCTGCAATTCAGGACCTAT
>JAHEYE010000272.1 GCA_023251695.1 Sphingobacteriaceae bacterium
TGATGTTTTAGTTTATGTTGCCAATTGGCCCGAATCACGTTCTTATCCGTGGAAACAATTATTGATTGCGCGTGCTATTGAGAATCAATGTTATGTTATTGGTGTAAATCGTATTGGCAACGACGGAAACGACATTTCGCATTCAGGTGACAGCATGGTGATTAATCCCCGCGGAGAAATCATTAGTAAAACAAAAGCCAACGAAGAAAGTATTGAAACTGTTGAGTTGGATAAAACATATTTAGATGATTTCCGCAAAGCATTTCCTGTGGGATTAGATTCGGATAAGTTTAATTTAGATTAATTTTTGGGCGTTTCCGCCGAAGGCGGACTGGGCTCTCGCCACTCGCTTTTTTTGGTGCATGGTTATTTTTGGAACCAAAAAAGAGCTCAAACAATGGCTCCATCCCTAACGCGACGGCTTCAATTTGCATTAATTAACTTTTCGTACAGGTTACATATTACACAATGCTAGTATAAATAAGAAAGTTATGAAAACATTTCTTATTCAAACAAAGCGAATTTGTATTAGAGTTTCCCTTTTTATCATTCTCATTCCTTGCCCTTACTTTCTCTGTGCATTTTCTCTACCGGCAATTCCAGTTAATTACCAAAACAATCCTCCTAAAACCGATAGCGTCTCTGTTTTTGTTGTTTCTAATGGTGTCCATACTGATATTGCATTGCCATCGAAACACCAATTAAAAAATTGGGAGGAAATTTTTAGTAAAGACACTTTTAATATTAAAGATTCCATTCATAATTACATTGCCTTCGGTTGGGGTGACAAAGGTTTTTATTTAAATACACCTGAATGGTCGGACCTTAAATTTTCAACCGCGTTCAAAGCAGCATTCGGCTTAGGTGGCACTGCTATGCATGTCCGTTATTTAAAAGAACCAACTAAAATATCTGAAAAGATAATTCGCTTAAATATTTCGGTTGAGCAATACAAAAAACTTATTGATTACATTGAAAAAAGTTTTTGTCTTACTGAAGGTTGTATAACAAAAATAAACCACCCGGGCTATGGTAATTTTGATCTTTTCTACGAAGCTAAGGGTAAATACAGCCTTTTAAAAACATGTAATGTCTGGACAAATAAAGCACTAAAATACAGTGATATTAAAACCGGACTTTGGACCCCTTTTGCATCAGGGTTAATGAGCTCCATAAAGTAAAATTTTACTTGCAGGCTAAATGAAACAGAAATGTTTTTTGAAGAAGGAAGCGTGAGGGATTGTAGCGGAAATCCTTTTTGCCTGCCTCTTGCAAAAAGATTGCAGCGTAAAGCCCGACCCGAAGGGGCACGCCCAAGAACCCATCTTCCCTATGTAAATCATGGTTAAAAATCCCCTTTGCCAATCCCTGAATTCCGCTATCTTTGTACCTCTTAGATTATATGGAATACCATTTCAGGGAAATAGAAAAAAAATGGCAGGAATACTGGGCGAACAACAAAACCTTTGCCGCGAAAAATAATTCCGAAAAACCAAAATATTATGTGTTGGATATGTTTCCGTACCCATCTGGTGCCGGATTACATGTTGGTCATCCCCTAGGTTACATTGCCTCTGATATTATGGCACGTTACAAGCGCCACAAAGGTTTTAATGTGTTACACCCCATGGGCTGGGATAGTTTTGGTTTGCCTGCTGAACAGTATGCCATTCAAACCGGACAACATCCAGCGATTACTACAAAACAAAATATTGCGCGTTACAGAGAGCAAATGGATAAAATTGGTTTCAGTTTTGACTGGGACCGTGAAATAAAAACATCAGATCCGGAATATTACAAATGGACGCAATGGGTTTTTATTCAGATTTTTAATTCGTGGTATAATAAAAATTCTAATAAAGCAGAAAAAATTGAAACACTTATTGCGGAGTTTGAAAAAAACGGGAATGAAAAAGTAAATGCGTGCTGCGACGAAGACACTAAATCATTTACAGCAGCGCAATGGAAATCCTTTTCTGAAAAAGAAAAATCAGATACATTAATGCAATACCGCATCACTTATTTAGGCGAGGCGTACGTGAATTGGTGTCCGGCTTTAGGAACAGTTTTAGCGAATGACGAAGTGAAAGATGGCGTGAGCGAACGCGGCGGACATCCTGTTGAGCGCAAATTGATGAAGCAATGGAGCATGCGCATAACAGCTTATGCACAACGCTTGTTGGATGGTTTAGATACGATTGACTGGACAGAAAGTTTAAAAGAATCGCAACGCTATTGGATAGGAAGAAGCGAAGGAACGAGTTTGAAATTTTTGATTAATGGTTCGATGCTGACGATTGAAGTCTTTACAACTCGTCCGGATACAGTTTTTGGTGTTTCGTTTGTTACGCTTGCACCAGAGCACGAGTTAGTTGAAAAAATTACAAGCCAAGAACAAAAAGCGGTGGTTGACGAATACGTGACCAAAGCGAAGAACAGAAGTGAAAGAGAAAGACAAGCTGATGTGAATAAAGTGAGCGGCGTATTTACCGGTGCTTACGTAGAACATCCTTTCACTAAAAAACTAATTGAAATTTGGGTGGGTGATTATGTTTTGGCCGGATATGGAACCGGCGCTGTGATGGCTGTACCTGCGCACGATGAGCGTGATTTTAAATTTGCAACACATTTTGGTTTAGAAAAACCACAAGTGATTACGCCAAATACAGAACATGATTTTGCAACAGCATCCTGGGACGAGAAAGAAGGAAAATTAATTAATTCTGATTTCTTAAATGGTTTGGATGTAAAGGCGGCCATAAAAAAAGCGATTGAAGAAATTCAAAATAAAAATTTAGGAAAAGGAAAAATTAATTTCCGTTTGCGTGATGCGGTGTTTGGTCGTCAGCGCTATTGGGGAGAACCAATTCCTATTTATTACAAAGATGGTATTCCACAAGCAATGCCTGAAAATGAATTGCCATTAATATTGCCTGAAGTAGATAAATATCTCCCGACTGAAGATGGAGAACCACCTTTAGCGCGCGCGAAAGATTGGAAATACAAAAATCAATTTGATTACGAATGGACAACGATGCCCGGCTGGGCAGGCAGCTCTTGGTATTTTTTGCGATATATGGATGCTAAGAACAGTGGGCAGTTGGTGAGTAAGGCTTTGGCAGATTACTGGGGACAAGTTGATCTATATATAGGCGGCAGCGAACACGCAACCGGACATTTATTATACGTACGATTCTGGACAAAATTTTTGCACGATATGGGGCACATCAATGTTGATGAGCCTGCAAAGAAATTGATTAACCAAGGGATGATACAGGGGACTTCTGAAATGATTTATAGGCTTATTGATAGAAATTCAAATCCAAGTCAGAAAAATGACACAATTAGTTTTGAAAAAGACTTGATTTTAAAAACCATTCATGTACCATCAATTATAAAAAACATTTTTATTAGTAGTGAAGTTGCAAAAAAAATCACTTCATGTGTTTATAAAAATGCGCCTATTGAGTTCACCAAAAACTCAGAGTTAGATATTAATAGCTATACAATTTGGTTAAATACTGAAGACAAAGACGCTGCCTTTGTTTGTGATGGTGGATATTGGTATAAAGGCATTTTTCATGCTGCAAATAATGGCGGTGGAAATATTTTTAGAACTTCACCCGAGGTCGAAAAAATGTCTAAGTCAAAATACAATGTGGTTTCTCCTGACGACATTTGCGAAAAATTCGGAGCCGACACTTTACGTTTGTACGAAATGTTTTTGGGTCCGCTTGAGCAAAGCAAGCCTTGGAACACGAATGGCATAACAGGAGTTTCAGGTTTCCTTAAAAAACTTTGGAAGCTGTACCATTCCCCCTTTGAAGGGGGACAGGCCGCAGGCCAGGGGGATGTCAACATGAGTGATGCCGAACCGACAAAAGCCGAATTAAAAACTTTACATAAAACCATTAAAAAAATTACTGAAGACATTGAACGTTTTTCGTTTAATACCTCAGTAAGTAATTTCATGATCTGCGTGAATGAATTAATGGATGCAAAATGTAATAAGCGTGCGATATTGGAGCCACTTTTAGTTTTGGTTTCTCCTTATGCACCACACATTACAGAAGAATTATGGAATCAGTTAGGTCATAAAGAAAGTATTGCTTTTGAAAAATTTCCTGAATTCAATGAGGCTTATTTGGTAGAAGATAATTTCAATTATCCGGTTTCTTTCAATGGAAAAACGCGTTTCAATATTGAATTATCAGCCACGTTGAGTAATGCAGAGATTGAGAAAATGATACTGGAAGCTGAGCAAACGAAAAAATTCCTTGATGGAAAACAACCGAAGAAGGTGATTGTGGTTCCCAAGAAGATTGTGAATATTGTTGTGTAGAGCCAAAGATTGCACGGATTAGCATAGATTAAAAAATAATGATACCTTTAATTAACCCTTAAAAAAATAAATTATGGAAACAAACACCAATCAACCGGCTCAACAAGAAGATAAAACAGCTGCTATTTTAGCTTATATTACTTTAATCGGATATATTGTTGCTATAGTGATGCATGGCAATAATAAAACTAAAATCGGGTCATACCATTTAAAACAAGCTACAGGTTTATTATTAACCGGCGTTGCTTTGTGGTTCGTTATTATGATTATCGCCTTTTTACCATTCATCGGGTTCACTGTTTTATTTTTGTCACCCGTATTATGGATTTTAATGTTGGTGTTGGTTATCCTTGGTGTTATTAATGCTGCCAACGGCGCCATGAAACCGCTTCCAT
>JAHEYE010000363.1 GCA_023251695.1 Sphingobacteriaceae bacterium
ACTCCACCTAAAGTTGCTTCCGGCAGTACCAAATTCGACGGTGCAGGTTTTTCTGCCCCGATGGTTTTACCCGGCACATACACCATAAAAGTAAAAACAAATGATAAAGAATATAAAGGGAATGTAAAATGCGTACACGATGAATCTAATAAAGATTTGACGGTTGAAGACCGTAAACTCGTGTATGAAAAAGCGATGCAAGTGCAGACGCTCTATACAAGTGTAAACAATACCATCGACAGTATTTCATTTTATCAGAAGAGCCTTAAAGAAGATACGTTAGCATTCAAGAAGAACAAAAATGCACAATTGTTTTACGATGATCTCCAGAAAGCAAAAGCTGAGTTTATGGCTACCAAAAAAACTTCTATTTTCGCCGATGAAGAAAGATTACGTGAAAAAATTTCCAAGCTATACGGTACATTCTGCGGTATGGAATCCAAACCAAATGCAACACATATGGAATCGATAACTGATTTGCAGAAAGAATACACTTTGCAAAAAGAGTCTTTTCAGAAAATAATAGTTAAAAATTTACCGAAGAATCCCCAGATTAAGAAACCGACAGAATTTAAGTAGTGCATTGATTTGGAAATTGTAATCTGAAAACGGTTCCAATATGAGGTTCTGACCTGACCAATTCTATTTTACCGCCTAATTTATCCATCGCATTTTTTACAATGTAAAGTCCGAGACCGGAACCTTTTTTTTCTGTATTGGCCCGTACAAAAGGATCAAAGATCTTATCCACATAATCAGCTTTAATTCCTACTCCGTTGTCTTCAACGGTCATAATTACGTAATTATCTTCTTGGCTCAAAGTAATTGCGATAAATGGATTCGAAATCCCAAGCTGACTGTATTTCACGGCATTTTCAAGAATATTACGCAAAATTGTTTGCATTAGAATCTCATCAGAAAGAAAATGTTGTTTCAGGTTATTATTAACTTTTAATTTAATATGGTTGTGATTTGCTACATCATTCAGGTTCTGAAATAGATTCTTAATCAGTGAATCTATATCAATTTCTTTTATTAATACAGAGCCTTTTCTGATTACCGAAACTTCATACAGTGTAACCAATATCCAATCTAATTTATCCAGAGATTTTCCAATAAGGCGGACAAAATCCCACACCTCATCGGCCTTTTCGGAATTCAATGCAAGGTTTACCAGACCTTTTGAGGACGCAAGCGGACTTTTTAAATCGTGCGAAGTCCGGTAAATGAACGACTCCAGTTCTTTATTCGTATCCATGAGCCTTTTTTCAGAAAGCAACAATTGATTGGCTAGGCTTTCCAGATCATAGGTTCGCTCTTTCACTTGTTGTTCCAACTCGCGGTTTAATTTTTCTTTAAGCCGGTTATTCCTGTAAATGAAAAAAAGGAAAGCAATGAGAACGAAGATGCCTGCAATATACATGTTCCGGTATATACGCTGTTTCTGTAAACCCAATTCAACTAATTCTTTTTCCTTTGCTTTTACAATTTCCCTTTCGTTATCCAGTTCCCTTTTAATTACATCGTCAGCCTTCAGTATTTCTTTCAGTCTATTTCTCTGGTTTAATTCCAATAAATCGTTATAAACCTTAAAATAATAGGCTGAGTTTTTGTAATCCCCGAGCTTTAAATACATTTCTGCAATGGGCTTAACACTGTTAGTCTGGGATAAATTATTATTTTTTGCCACCTCGTACGATTTCAAAAAATACCCAAGAGCCCTGTCATAATCATTCAATCGGCCTGCTATATCATGCCCCGTCATTTCGTAGAGGTAAACTAAATTTTGTTCATTTCCGGTATTTTTTTCAGCAATGTTCAGGGCCTCGTTAATCAACTCCGTACTTTTTTGATAATCCTGTAATCTGTTAAAGGCCCTCGCAGTTTCGATTAAAGAGGAAACTAGCTCTGCAGGTGTTCCGGTTTTTTTACGTATTTGCAAACTCATATTATAATAGCGCAATGCCACTGCGGCATCATCACGTGACTCATAAACATTACCAATGGCACTGTAACCGTAAGCGGCAATTTTTTGACAATTAGCCGAACGGCAATATTCTACGCATTTGAAATAATATTTCAGCGATACATCCGGCTGACTCAAAAAATTATTATAGCCTATATAAAGACAAGCTTTAGCCATTATCTGAATATTTCCGGTTGCTTTAGCAATATTAAAGGCTGTAATGCAGTGTAAGAGCGAAATCGAAAAATTTTCCTTGTGATAATGGTATTTTCCAAGAGCCATATGTCCCGCTGCAATTCCCTTCTTAAAATCGATTCTTTGCGCAAGACCGAGTGCATCATTAATTGTTTGAAGAAAGGAAAACTCCTTTTCATTTTCGGCCATTGCTAATAAAGCCTCAACTTTAATTGAATCATACGGTGAAGTATTAACTAATAGCTGTAACGAATCGGTCGGGTTAGAAACTAGCGCCTTTGTAACGGTAACAAAAAAAATAATTAAGACAAGTCGCAGGATGCGGTATGGTTTTTTGATATAAAAAATGGTACAAAAGGTCATTATCAAAATAAACGCTGAGTAATAAAGATACCTAGCAGCGCTTACCCATGCAAAAATTAAGGTCCCAATTATTTTACAAAAACCGCCTTTTTCTTACATGGTATTTAAAAAGGAGACCGAAAAAGCAATAAAAAGAGTGTTTTTTCGATATTCATCTAACCTATGTAAGAAATCAGTGTTTTCTGTTATTATTTCCTTTTTTTTCTGCTTTAATATTGTATCAGATTAATTAAAACACAATATCATGAAAACAAAAACAATTATTAAAACCATGGCAATAGGTGCATTTGCCTTTGTTTGCAATATTATGTATTCAACATCTATTACAAAAATTAATTTAAACGATGATACTTTATGTTTGAAAATAAACGGCAAAGTATCTAAAACTAAAGAAAGTGCCGGACACTCTTATACTGTGCAATTAATACAAAACGATAAAGTTGTTTCTTCACAAATCGTTAAGGCAGGGAAAAATTTCAATTTTTTCTTAAATAGAAATGCATGGTATGGTGTTAAGATAAATAAAAATGATTGCGTTTCAAAAATGATAAGTATTAATACAAATATTCCGACTTACCAGGAGCTCGAAAAATTTATGGTAAGCTTTGAAGTAGAAGAACCTATTAGCAACAATGAGGCTCAGTATTTAGATACAGAGGCTCTTGACTTCCCGTTGGCTATTTTAAGTTATTACGATAAGGTTGAGAATTTTGAAGGAAATGACATTTATGCAATGAATATTAAAAAAGCCTTATTAGTGCGTTTAAACGCGCCCACTAAGGATATGGCAATGGCTGAGAAAGAAGTGGTACTGGGAAAAAGATAATTTTTTTAGAATGGTTTATTTAGATAGCCCGGGAATTTTCCGGGCTTTTTTGTTTAATAACCGAAATTTTTTAGTCTGTTATCATTGCTCCGCCAGTCTTTATCCACTTTCACAAATAATTCGAGATAAATTTTTTTGTTGAAGAATTTTTCCGCCTCTTCCCGCGCTTTTGTACCTAATTTTTTAAGTGCTTCTCCTTGATGGCCAATAATAATTCCTTTCTGGCTGTCACGCTCCACAATAATATCAGCCTGTATTTTTAATATAGTAGGTTCATCCTTAAAAGAATTTATTATTACCTCAACACTGTAAGGAATTTCTTTACTGTACTGCATTAATATTTTTTCGCGGATAATTTCACTGATGAAAAAACGTTCCGATTTATCGGTGAGTTCATCTTTACCATAAAAAGCCTCACCTTCCGGGAGGAGTTCGATAATCTTATTCATTACCAGATCGAGATTAAATTTTTCGGTCGCAGAGATAGCAAGGATTTTCGCGTCTGGTAATTTCTGTTTCCATTCAGCAGCTTTTTTTTCTACTTTTTGCTGTGTGGCTGCATCAATTTTATTAATAAGAAGCAATACCGGTGTTTTTGTTTTACTTAATTTTTCAACGTATTCGGGTTCCAACTCTATATCCTCAAAAACATCGGTAATCAAAAGAAAAACATCCGCATCGGTAAATGCGCCAATAACAAACTGCATCATTTTTTCCTGGAGTTTGTAATTTGGTTTTAAAATACCGGGTGTATCAGAGAAAACAATTTGATAATTTTCGCCACTCACAATGCCCATTATTCGGTGCCTTGTAGTTTGAGCCTTAGAAGTGATAATGCTTAAACGCTCCCCTACTAATGCGTTCATAAGAGTGGATTTGCCGACATTAGGGCAGCCGACAATGCTTACAAAACCTGATTTATGTGGAGTTCCATTGATGTTAATAAGATTTATTTTGTTTACAAAGAAAGTAAATATATCTTTGCCACCGAATTAAGGGTACTAATATCAAGCAAAAAGTTCTTCAAATTAAGATATAGTGCGGGATAGAGCAGGGGTAGCTCGTTGGGCTCATAACCCAAAGGTCGGGTGTTCGAATCACTCTCCCGCTACCAACGAAATCCGGGTCCAAAACGACTCGGATTTTTTTATTTTATTTTTTTAGCATTGGGCTCCTATCCGCCTTAGGCGGACGGGTGTTCGAATCACTCTCCCGCTACCAACAAAATCCGGGTCCAAAACGACTCGGATTTTTTTATTTTATTTTTTGAGAGTTGGGCACATATCCGCCTTAGGCGGACGGGTGTTCGAATCACTCTCCCGCTACCAACGAAATCCGGGTCCAAAACGACTCGGATTTTTTTATTTTATTTTTTTAG
>JAHEYE010000051.1 GCA_023251695.1 Sphingobacteriaceae bacterium
CCAGAGGCATTGTTCAATGAAATACTGAAAGTATATTTATCAATAATCTTAAATCCGGTTAATTCAGCTTTTTGCCCTTTCGAACTTGCTTCAAAATATTCATTGGCACCAACAATTCTGTCCTTACAAACAGTAGCAAAATGCATGTTGGTTAAGCGATCGGTACTTAGTAACTCAAAAGTGAATTTTACATCCTGGGCTGTTACTTCGCTTCCTTTTTTTCCATCATCACTATCATGAAAATAAGCCCCTTTTCTTAAGTGAAAAGTTATTGTTTTACCATCTGGAGAAACCTCCCATTTTTCAGCCAAGCCGGGGATTGGTTCTAATGTTTTTGGATTAAGCCTTACCAAGCCTTCGTGTATCTGACTAGCAATCAAGCCCTCAATCTGGGTAGTAATTGCTTGCGGAAAAAGATTTTTAGGTGGCGTTACTTCAGCAATCCGGATGGAGCCTCCGCTGCCTTCTGGACGCTGCCCTGCATCCGACTCTTTTCCGCCACCGCAGGCTGCTAAAATTGAAGTTAAAATAACAACACAGCTGTATTTTGATATAATATTCATAAAAGGTTTAAATTCACTGCAAAACTACTTAAATATAACTCATTTTTCAAGTCTGTGCAAATAGCACCTTTTTTTTGAAAATTTATTTTGTTTTTTTAAAATATCGTTTTAATATTGCAACGCCGTTTATGCGGTGATTTTTTTGTATTTATCGATGAAAAAAATATTTCCATACCTCCTTTTGTGCTGTTTCTTCGGTTTCAGGTCCTATTCCCAAGGAGGTGTAATTATCCTCGAAGGTAATTATCAGGGAAAAAATCTTTACGTTCAAAATCCTTATGGAAGTGGTGGGGTTGGTTTTTGTGTAACGGAAGTTCTTGTGAACGGGAATATTGCTACAGATGAGATTGCATCAAGCGCCTTTGAGGTTGATTTTAAGACACATAAGCTTAATGTTGGGGATAAAGTTGAAATCAAGATTAAGCATAAAGAGGATTGCAAACCAAAAGTGTTAAATCCTGAGGTTTTAAAGCCTAAGAGTACTTTTGAGGTCATTAGCATGTCCTTCGAAAAAGACGGTACCGTTAAATGGACTACTAAATCTGAAACCGGTAAATTACCTTTTGCTATCGAGCAGTTCCGTTGGAACAAATGGGTTAAAGTTGGTGAAGTTGACGGTGTTGGTACCCCTGCAACAAATCCTTACACTTTTAAAATTCAACCTCACTCCGGTAAAAATCAGGTGCGCGTTCGTCAAACCGATTATAGCGGACAACCGCGTTTATCAAAGCCGGTTGATTGTATGTCTGATGTTCCTGAAATTACATTCGCACCTGTAAAAGCTTCTAAAGACATTAACTTCCTTTCAAATGATAAGCCAATCGAAACGATGTACGAAATCTATGATCAGTACGGTAACATTGTAAAAAAAGGATTCGGTTCTAAAGTTGATGTTTCTAACTTGCCAAAAGGCGGTTACTTCCTGAACTTCGATAATAAAATGGGTGAATTCGTTAAGAAGTAATTACCCTATTATTAAATAATTTTAAGCCTCCTTTTTATGGAGGCTTTTTTATTGTCATAAAGTGACAAGGCGTTGGTTTAAATGCCTAAATTTGAATTTATATGTACAACATCACCATCAACGGTAAAAGCCCCTTAAAAACAGAATTAAACTTTAATGGCACTAAAGTTTCAGGCAGCTTAAACGGTAAAACTATTGAGGCTGATATTTTAAATACGGGTAACCGCGAATATCATCTGTTATTAAATAATAAATCTTACAATATCCTTCTTATAAAGGCCGATTACGATGAAAAAAAATTGATGGTGAAAGTAAACGGCAAAAAGTACACACTTGATGTGAAAGACAAATACGATGAGCTGTTGCATAATTTAGGATTGGATAATATTGCTGCAAAAAAAATAAACGATGTAAAAGCACCAATGCCGGGAATGGTTTTAAATATTCTTGTGGGAGAAGGTCAACAGGTTAAAAAGGGAGATTCGCTTTTGGTATTAGAAGCCATGAAAATGGAAAATGTTTTGAAATCGCCGACTGACGGCACTATTAAAAAAGTAGTGGCATTGAAAGGAACTGCCGTAGAAAAAAATCAATTATTGATTCAGTTTTAAAATGGATAATAAGCGTAGGGATTTTTTAAGGAAAAGTGCTTTGCTTGGTTTAGCAGGAATCACAACGAACTTGATAAGCGAAGAAAAATTAAATGCGCTCGATAATTTAGCAGCCAAAACCACCGATGGCGGAAAATATTCTTTACCCGCTTTACCTTATGCCTATAATGCACTCGAGCCTTTTATTGATGAGCAAACCATGAAATTGCATCATGATAAACATCACCAGGCTTATGTCGACAAATTAAATAAGGCACTTGAAACCTACACCGGCGATACAACATGGGAAGGAATCTTTTCGCAAGCCTCAAAAATTGATGTGGCCATCCGAAACAACGGAGGCGGACATTACAATCATTCTTTATTCTGGCAATTAATGAAATCAAATCCAAAAGGTGAAGCAAATTTGCCTGCCGGAAAATTAATGGACGCAATTATTGCAGAGTTCAATACCTTTGATATTTTTAAAAAAGAATTTTCTGAAAAATCACTTAAGGTTTTCGGAAGCGGATGGTGCTGGTTAATTGAACAAAAAGGAAAGTTAAAAATCATCACAACCCCTAATCAGGATAATCCTTTAATGGATTGCGCGTCTGATAAAGGCAAACCTATTCTTTGTCTGGATGTGTGGGAACATGCCTATTACTTAAAATACCAAAACAAACGGACCGATTATATTTCAGCCTGGTGGAATGTTATAAACTGGCAACTAGCTGAAAATCAATTTATTTCAGAGTAATTCGCTTATTTTAAATCATTTCTTTTTCGATAAAACAACAATTATTAACGTTTAATGGTTAAATATTGTCGTTAAAGACTCCTTAAACCGCTCAAAAAAATATACTTTTGCAGCAGATTTAAAACGGTATATGAAGTCTTTTCTTAAAACAGCATTTTTATTTTTAATAAGCTTAAACACTTTCTCTCAAAACGAAACACTTAATCTCGGCGGAAGAATTTCTGATGAAAAAAGAATTGCGATGGGCGATGCAATTGTAAGTGTTACGCGCGATGGAAAACCATTCACCGCTTTTCCAACTTCATTAAACGGTTCATATGCTTTGTATTTGCCAATGGGCTCTGAGTTTGTTGTAACCGTGAGCAAAGTTGGTTACGCCAAAAAATATTTTACAGTAAGTACTTTGGGCGTTTCAGATGAAGCGGCAAAGAAAAAATTTAATGTGATGGTGGCCGACCTTGAACTGATTGAATATATTGCCGGCGTTGATTATTCGCTCTTCAATCAACCGATGAACAGATATTATTACAATCCCAAGATCGATAATTTTGAGTTCGATAAAAAATACATGAAGGATATGCTTGTCCAGGTGAACGACTTGAAGATTGCAAAAAAAGAAGCCATACTACTCGCAAAATTAAAAGCCGAGCAAGTGGAGAGAGATGCTGAGTTAGCCGCGGAAAAAAAATTACAGGAAGAACGTTTCGCTCTTGAAAAAGCATATTTGAAAAAGCTGGAGGATGAACTGGCATTGAACAAAAAAATTCAAAACGAAACAGTGAACCCGGCTACATTATCAGCCGCCAAACCACTTGTTAAAGATGCTTTGATTATTATCTCAAGTCCGGACCAGCGCGTTATTGCTTTACTGGCCAAATACAAAGTTGGTGTAACCGAAGAAATTATTTATGGCACCAATGTTATTATTATCCAACGCGTGCTGGTGCGCGACCAAATGGCTTGGGTGTATCATAAAAAAATGTTCAACTGGGGCGGCGTTGCTTTTTTCCGCGACGGTCAGCCAATTACCGAAAGCACTTTCGAAAACGAATCAAAGATCGGCTAATCTTATTTTTTTAAGTAGTAGCTATGCGTTAGGATACAAAATGCGAAATTATTTTTTTATAATTTTTTTGTTTTTGTTTTCCAAACGATATTTCGGACAGTCGACAAACTTTCCCAAAGGGGCTTACCTTTCGTTTGACGACCTTAACAAAAGAGTTCCATCTGTTAAAACAAATTTTCATGTGACAAAAAGAACAAAGTCCGACATCTATATGCAGCGTGGTAATGACTATATTATTCATCAGAACAAAGATTCGATTTCACCAAAAGATATTTCTAAAAGGTATTTAGCAATTTCTACAGGCGACAGCCTCTTCGTTAATGGCAAAAAAGTAGGACTTGAACAGTTTTATTGCTTTGCTATAAAACAAGGAAAGTATATTATGATTCTCGGTTCATTTCCAAAAGATATTACAAGTCCTTTACTAACTCAAGCACATGCCGACAGTATAAAATTCGGCGACCAATCGATGGGAGGTTCAGGCGGAAATAAAAGACGGTTTTATTATATAATAAATAAAGACAAAATCCGGGCACTTGACAAGGATATTATGATAGAATACACAAAAGAATTTCCACAAATTCAAAGTGACTTCTTAAAAGAGGCGAAATTTGACGGGCCGACATTACTTAAGTACATCGATATGCTAAACAGGAATAACTAAACGCACAGTAACTAACATGAACGGTGGGCAAAAACAAGATTTTTTTGTATTTTTGCCTCCTATGCTAAGAACAGCTACCTGCGGGGAATTAAGAATTGCTGATGTAAACAAAGAAGTTACATTGTGCGGCTGGGTGCAAAAAAGCCGCGACTTAGGCGGCATGACTTTTATTGACTTACGCGACCGTTATGGTATAACACAATTAACTTTTAATCCGGAGTGGGATAAAGATCTGGCACAAAAAGCAGGAAGTATTGGCCGCGAATTTGTTTTGCAAGTGAAAGGAACTGTGATTGAACGCTCAAGTAAAAACAAAAATAATCTAACCGGCGAAATTGAAATAAAAGTAAAAGAGTTCACTGTTTTAAATGCGGCCATCACTCCGCCTTTCACTATTGAAGATGAAACCGACGGCGGCGAAGAGCTACGCATGAAATACCGCTACCTTGATCTCCGCCGTAACATTGTGCGTAAGAATTTGGAATTACGTCACCGCCTCGCTATCGAAACAAGAAATTATTTAGAGAAACAAAATTTTCTCGAGGTAGAAACGCCTGTACTTATTAAATCGACTCCTGAAGGCGCACGTGATTATGTTGTACCAAGCCGTTTGCATCAGGGTTCATTTTATGCTTTGCCGCAAAGTCCGCAAACATTTAAGCAATTATTAATGGTAAGTGGTTTCGACCGTTACTATCAAATTGTAAAATGTTTCAGGGATGAAGATCTGCGTGCCGACAGACAACCGGAGTTCACGCAAATAGACTGTGAAATGAGTTTCGTTGAGCAGGAAGATATTTTGAATATGTTTGAAGGTTTAGTAAAGCATTTATTCAAAACCGTGAAGAATGTTGATATTCCTAAAATGCCGCACATGACCTATGCCGACGCGATGAAGTTATACGGCAACGATAAACCGGATACACGTTTCGAAATGAAATTTGTAGAATTGAATAATGTTGTGAAGGGAAAAGAATTTAAAGTATTTAACGATGCAGGATTAGTTGTTGGGATTTGTGCAAAAGGCGCTGCTGAATATACACGGAAACAATTAGACGAATTGACTGAATTTGTAAAACGTCCGCAAATAGGCGCGACAGGTTTGGTTTATGCGCGTTATAATTCTGACGGAACAATTAAATCATCAGTAGATAAATTTTACGGTGAAGAAGATTTAAAAAAATGGGCGGCTGCATTTAGCGCTCAGCCCGGAGATCTAATGTTACTACTTGCGGGTAGTGCAGATAAAACCAGAAAAGCTTTAAGCGAATTGCGTTTAGAAATGGGAACCCGCTTAGGTTTACGTGATAAAGATAAATTTTCTTGCCTTTGGGTAGTTGATTTTCCTTTATTGGAATGGAATGAAGGTGATACTAATTTATTAGAATCGTTACGCGGCCGTTGGGTTGCAAAACATCATCCATTCACTTCACCTAAACCGGAAGATATTAAATTATTAAGCTCTGCTCCAGGTGAAGTGAGGGCTAATGCTTATGATTTAGTTATTAATGGTGTTGAAATTGGTGGAGGAAGTATTCGTATACACGATAAAAAATTACAGGCCTTAATGTTTAAGACATTGGGATTTACAGATGAAGAAGCGCAAAATCAATTTGGCTTTTTAATGAATGCATTTGAATTTGGCGCACCTCCGCATGGTGGTATAGCTTTTGGTTTCGATCGCTTGTGTTCTTTATTCGGCGGCGCTGATTCCATCCGTGATTTTATTGCCTTCCCAAAAAATAATGCCGCTAAAGATATGATGATTGAAAGTCCGAGCCCAATTAGCGAAGAGCAATTGAAAGAGTTGGGGATTAAATTTTAGAATTTCTCTGCGCGAATATTCTACTGATGTATTTTTCTGATGGCAAAAGTGAATTCTGTATTCTTCTTGCATAATTAATGCTATCCATCACTTCTTTATTTTTCTCGTGGAGCTCAGAATAAGCATTGTCCATCGATTGCTTTTGCAATTCAATAATACCCTTTTGTTTTTGGGTTAACCGGAAGCGGTTAAAAATAAATCCAGAGAATACAAGAACCAACAAAAGTCCGCTATACAAAACAAAACGCTGGGTTTTTTCCTGTTGAAGCTGTGCTTCCTGCGCCGCTAACTCGGCTGATTTTACTTTTTGTTCTTCGTTTCGTTTTATACTATCTTGTGTCGCCTTTTTTTCATAAGCAAACTGGAATTGTTTTTTTATTGTCGCCTTTCTTGTTTTCTCGCTGTAAATGCTATCATTCATTTTATTCTCCAGTTCAAACATTTCAAAAGCTTCCTTGAATTTGTGTTGCTTAGAGTATATTTCTTTCAAAATATCTGCTGCGGCGCTTATATTATAAGGGAAACCTAACTCCTGCCCTATTTTCAAACTTCTTTCTGCATGTTTTTCAGCATCACTTAGTTTTCCTTGCCTAAATAAAATCTTCGCAATACGACGGTCGGAACGCGTGATCCCATCCATATCTTTTAATTCTTCTCTTATAACCAGACTTTTGAAAAAATTCGCCAAGGCTTCATTTAATTTATTTTGTCTTTCCTGAACGGCTCCAATATTGAGAAGTGTTAACGCAATGCCAAATTTATCGTTGTGCGATTCTGATAATTTAAGGCTTCTGTCATAATATTTTAATGCGGCCTCAAATTTCCCTTGTCTCTCGAGTATGGTGCCAATATTGTTTACCGAATTGGCAATACCTTCTTCGTCTTTTATTTCTTCCCTTAATTTCAAGTCTTGAGAATAAAATTCCAAAGCTTTTTGCAGGTCACCCTGATCATCGTACATATAGCCGATATTGTTTAGAGAAACTCCCATTCCCTTCTTGTCCTTTATTTGTTCGCTTATTTTAAAACTTCTGTGAAAATATTCCAACGCATTGGTCACATCTCCATAAGAATCATAAATATATCCGAGGCCATTCAATGAAAGTGCCATTCCGTGTTTATTATTGAGTTCTTTATTTATTTTCAGACTACGTTCAAGATATTCGAAAGTAATTTGCAGTTTGCCATGTTGATAATATATATAACTAACATTGCTTAGCATGTTGGCCAGTTCTTTTTTATAGAAAGACCTTAGCTTCACTTCATAAGGATTTTCAGATACGATATTCTTTTCAGCTAACTTGATACTCCTCTCCCATATGACCATGGCGCTGTCAGGAAACTCGGTATAAAGTATTTCCCCTATTAAATTAGATAATTTAACAATGCTTGTTTCGTGCTTTGCATTTTTTAACTCCAGATTCAAACGCTCAATCTCATTGTCCTGTGAAAATAGATTAGTGGATAGGAAAAGAAATCCAATGCTATAAAACAAATATTTTATAAAACCCTTCATCTCCGTTCGAGTTTTTTTGAAATGTATTTTTCAGTGGGTAACAAAGAACTCTGAATCCGTCTAGCATAATTGATACTGTCCATCACCTCTTTGTTTTTTTCATGAAGGCTGGTGAAAGCTAAATCCACTTTTTCTTTTTGCCTTTCAATAATGGCTTTTTGTTTCCTGGCTACACTTAAACGGTTAAATACAAACCCGGCGAAAACAATAATCAGGCCAAGCCCACCGTATAACGCATACCGCTGTGTTTTCTCCTGTTTTACCTGTGCTTGCTTTGCCTCTATTTCAGCTAATTTTATTTTTTGTAACTCGATATGTTTGATGCTGTCCGCGGCTGCTTGTTTTTCATATTTATATTGAAACTGTTTTTTTATGGCGGCTTTGGCTGTTTCCAGATTATTGATGCTATCGCGCATTTCTACCTCTACCTTAAACATTGCAAATGCTTCTTTATACTTGTTTTGTTTCCGGTAAATTAATTTAAGAATATACGCTGCACTGCTAATATTATCCGGAAAACCAAGGGCAACCGCAATCGAGTAACTTTTTGCCGCATAGTTAAGCGCCTCATTCATATACCCTTGTTTAAACTTAACATTTGCTATATTTAAATATGTGAGAGAAAGATCGGATTGCTTATGCAACTCTTCCTGAATCTCTACAGCCTGCAGAAAATATTTTACCGCTGCTTCCGGATCTTTATTTTTAAAATGAAGCATTCCGATATTATTAAGTACAGATGCAACGCCATTTTCATCCTTGTTGGTTTTATATACTTCCAGGCTTCTATTGTAAAAATCCAATGTTTTTTGCATGTTGTTCAATTCATCATAAGCACTGCCAATATTAATTAAGGCTGCGCCTATTCCTTCCACATCATTAATTTCTTCGCATATTTTCAGGCTTTTTGTATAATACTCTATGGCCCTTTCTATTTCATTTTGATTCTTATATATCAATCCCAGATTATTCAATACAGTTGATTCAACAAGTTTATTGTCTAGCTTATTGTTTATGTTCAGGCTTTTGTGATAATATTCTAATGCTCTGGGAATATCACCAAGCTGATCATATATGAAAGCAAGATTATTTAAAGAGCCGGCCACTCCAACCTGGTCATTTATTTTTTCGTTTATCATTAATGCCTTTTTATAATATATGAGCGCTTTACTTATATCGCCATTGTTATTGGCGAGTACACCCATATTATTAATGGCGCAGGCTTTGTATTTAAGATAAATGTCTAAAAGTTTTTTTGGCGGATTTGAATTGCAGGCTGACTCAGCTGTTTTTAAAAGCCGTTCGTTGTAAGCAGGCCAAACCTCATCACTTTCGGTTTCAACAAGAATATTTAAAATACGGCAGCGGCTTGTATCGTGTTTTGCGCTTTTAAGAGCCAGCTTTAAAGAATCGTTATTAGATTGGCTGAATAAGCCTGAGCCAATAAAAATAAAAATAAATATCTGTTTAAAACGGCTGGACAAAAGAAAACGGGTTTGTTTCCTTGTGAAGATAGAAAAAAAAATGGTTTTTTAATAAAAGGTATTGGATTTAGATTTAGTCGAGGAATCGTACATTCCCATAATAAAATTGTTCAGGCTCACTTATTTTTTTAAGCTCATTTGGTTGTCCCACTTTTTTTATTCTCACTTCTAATGTCGAGTTCTCTTTAATCATTGGAAGTTTTGCGATCAACGATCCGACATAAATGTCTGAATATATTTTTAAAGAAACGACATTAAATGCCTCAAGGGGTAATACTAATTCGAAGTTACCTTTTCTGTCTCCTTTAATCGTTTTGATCAAAACAGAATCCTTGTAAATTTCAATAGTTGGATACTTAACAGGTTTACCGGTTTCATTATCCCTTACCCTACCATTTACAATATAGGTCCTCAATGAATGCTTGGGTGATGACGAGCTTGAAAAGTTAAGATTCTGAGCGGAGATTTTTTGAATAAAGAACGATTTAATATTTAAAACCAAAACAATAAGTAACTTCCATTTTGGGATTTTACCGGTAATTAAACCAAGTCGCGATTTCTCTATTTTTAAACAAGTTAATCCTTTATACCTTGAAACTTGTTGCAATACTTCAAAATCTGTTTTTTTTGTTAAATCACTTACACTTTTTTCACAACTGCCACAATAAAATTTTCCATTCAATTTTGGCATTGAATTCAAATCAATTGGACATTGATATTCAAGATTCCCTCTGTTTACCAACATTTAACAAATGTTTAAAATTTACTCCTTCACAATCTTTATGGTCTTCATCAACACACCATTCTCATCTTTTATAACAACAGAATAAACTCCTGAGGCATGTGAGCTGATGTCGATTTTATTACTTTGGCGGACTTCGCCTTTGTAAATTAATTTTCCACTAACATCAAAAATTTCAATTCCACCTTTTAATTCCTTTGTTGAGTTTATTTCAAACACACCACTGTTTGGGTTTGGCGTAATTTTAATTTCGGGGTGCGCAGAATAATATTCCTGCAAACCAATTGTTGGGTCTTGTACAGGTCCGGTCACTTTATTAATTACCCATTGATTAGGATCAACCGTTACACTTGTTACGGTTCCCAATAAATTTATTTCATAATTTTCCTGCGTATTCGAATGCATTAACCGAATGGTTGTATCTGGTAAACTTGTACGCGAAACTTTATACTCCATTGGTGTAATAAATAAAGGAACTGAAGTTGGTGTTGAAGTGCTTTGTATAGATTGCAAATAAAACTTCCCGGGAGCTGTATTCCATTTCACATCAAAAGTAGGATAACCTTCTCCGTAATACCATTGATTAAAAAACTGAGTAAAATTCATGCTCGTAAATGTTTGCGCGTAATTTTTAAAATCAACAACAGAAGCCGTACTGTTTTTGTAAGTGTTTTGAAAACCTCTTAGCATCGGGAACCAAACAGAATCGTTATTAACTTCAAATTGCAGTGTGCGGATAATAGCCCCGCCTTTATTGTAAGTTAACCGGCTGCTGAAAATTTTAGTAGCGTCCATAGTATCTGCGCCGCTTACAAACACCATGCCGCCGGGCTGGCTCATTACGTTTGTATGATCTGAATTTAAGTTGGTCATAAAATTTGCAGGATCTAAATATTCCGCCGTCAGATGTTCGGTATACACCGCAAATCCTTCATTAATCCAGATGTCGCCCCAGCTTTTACAAGTAACATTATCGCCCCACCATTGGTGACCTAATTCATGTGCATCAACATAGTAATCTAAAAAACCAATGGTGGTCATGGTTTGGTGCTCCATGCCCCCGCCCAATGGCGTAGTACAATGTCCGTATTTCTCTTTGTAAAAAGGATACATGCCGTACAATTTACACTGCAGTTCCATTTGCGGCACAATTTTATTTAAAGTGCTTAACTGTGTAGCAAAAAACGGACTCGTTAAAGCATTATCGTAAATATAATTTTGAATAAGAATAGAGTCTCCACCTAAATAAAGTGGTTTGGCATATAAATTATACTCTTTGTATTTTGCGATGGCCACCGAAATTAAATAATAAGCAATTGGTTTTTTTGATTTCCACTCGTAACGTTTTTTATTTCCAACAACAACAACATTTTTTAATAAGCCATTCGAGCCAACTTTATTTGTAGAATCGGTTGTGATGAAAACCCAACTTGAATCAATTTTATCGGTTAAAATTTGCTTACATGGCCACCAGTGGTAAGCGGCTAAGCTTTCACTCAAACTCCATGTACAAGTACCTCCCCATCCAAAAATACTTGCGTTGCTATATCCGCTTCCGATCGCAGAACCGCCAACCGGTGGGGTGCCTTGATAATAAATAGTTACATCAACTGTTTGTCCGTTAATTAAAGTACCCGGCGTTTTAAACTTTACTATACTATCTTTTCGTACGGCTGTACATAATATGCCATTTACACGCACTGAATCAATGGTAAGCACCTGGGCTAAAACACAAGCAAAAGTATCTAAACTTGCTGCCGTAACTGTGGCAACAGTTCTTACCCCGCCACTAATAAATTTTGTATTGCGCTCGCAATTCAGCATTAAATGTACAAACTTTATATCGTAAGCTTTTTCGTGAGAGATCCATGCGCTTGGAGCTTGAATACGTTTGTTTATGGCCATGCTCTTTTGATATGCAGCGATTTTACCTTTTGAACAAGCGTGAGTATGTTCGGTTTGACTGAACAAAACCCCGAAGCTAAATAAAGCGGTTAGCAATAATAGTTTTTTCATTTTTTTTATTTAAAGAATACTAAAGATAGCTTTTAAGGGCCAAAGTACAAATACCACCGGTACAATAAATATCACCTTTCATCAGAATAGAATTTTATTGTAGATTTGCAACGAATTATGCTAAAAAACGATTTAGTACTCAGGGCCGCAAGGGGTGAAAAAACGGAAAGGATTCCGGTTTGGTTGATGCGTCAGGCAGGAAGAATTTTACCGGAGTACCGCGCAACACGTAGTCGTGCTAAAAATTTTATTGAGTTTGTAAAAAATCCGGAATTGGCTTGTGAGGTAACGATACAGCCGGTTGATATTTTGGGCGTAGATGCCGCGATTATTTTTTCAGATATTTTAGTTATTCCTGAGGCAATGGGACTTCCCTATCAAATGCTAGAAGCCAAAGGTCCGTGGTTTGAAAATACAATTAAAAATAAGATAGATATTGATACGCTACGCATTGCTAATGAAAATGATTTGCGTTATGTAATGGATGCGATTAAACTCACCAAACAAAATTTAAATAACCGCGTACCGCTTATTGGTTTTGCAGGCGCGCCCTGGACTATTTTTGCTTACATGATTGAAGGCAGTGGTAGTAAAACTTTCAGCAAGGCCAAACAATTTTTGTATACCGAACCTCAGCTCTCGCATTTACTACTCGAAAAAATTACAGAGAGTACGATTAATTATTTAAAAGGTCAGGTAAAAAGCGGTGCCGATATGATTCAACTATTTGATTCGTGGGCAGGCGTTTTAGCTCCCGATCAATTTTACGAATTCTCGTTAAAATACATGTCAAGAATTTGTGATGCTATTCAACCACTTGTTCCTGTAACAGTTTTTGCCAAAGATGCGCATTATGCGATTGAAGAAATTTCGAAAATAAAATGTAACACCATTGGATTGGATTGGACCATTGATCCATCCACCGCACGCAAACTCTCTAACGGTAAGGTATTACAAGGTAATGCCGATCCATGTTTACTTTATGCTGATGAAAAGGTTATCCTGACGGAAACCAAAAAAATGCTGGCTGCTTTCGGTCCGCTAAATTACATTGCTAATTTGGGGCACGGTTTGTACCCCGATATTGATAAAGAAAAGGTAAAGTTTTTTGTAGAGTGTATTAAGAGCTACAAGTTCTAGAAAGTTTCAACTATTTTTTTGCGGAGTGCAATTGTTTTTTCAGAAATTTCCTTAATGGTTTCCATGTCGTAAGTTTTTTTACTCGCCGCTGCGTCGAAAGTTACTTTCAAATCATTTAATCCGTCAGTAACATATTTTGCATCAGCGCTTACATTTGAAGCTTCAACCATATTAATTAAATGTTTTAAAGATTCGTCTTGTTTTAAAATGGTTTTAATGATATTCTCCGGCGATTCGATTTTTTTTGCAATCTCAACCGAAACATACATGCCTTCGATCCACGAGCCGCATAAAATCAATGCGGATGTTCCGGGCCTGTCGTTTTGTTTTAAAAATTCATCTGCTTTACGGAAAGATTGTGCAATAATCTCCAAAGTGGAGTCGCGGTTTTCTTTATAAGCTTCCATCCTATCCATCATGTGTTGGTCGAATGCCGTGCTTACACCAAGGTTTTTTGATAAGATGTTTACACACTTTAAAAACAACATGCTTTCCTGGGTCTGGTCAAAAGCGCCAGCAACACTTAAGTCGGCCCCATAAGCTCCCAAATTCAATGCGCGTGAATTTTCTAATGAGTATTTCGAGGCAACATCAGGATTATTGAGATAGCTTGGATCGTATTCGATTTTTGATTCTCCGATTAACTTCACAATCTCGGCACGGGCCGGGATGGAATTAAAAACATTCTGCGCGCTAATCTGTTTATTATCGATCAGATTTGAACTGCCCGTAGTGGAATCTTCTCCGTTATCATCCGGTTTTTCACCTTTACAAAAGCTGAAAACCATTACCGTTGAAACAGTAATAAATAAATAAAAAAGTGATTTAATGCATTTCATATGAGGTAAATATACTAATTATTTTATTTTCTAACGCCATTATCATAAGTGATTCGGCTAATTTCCTTGCCATTTTTGTCGTAAAACACCCAGTCCCCATCGGGCACACTTTGTACAGAACGCTTGCCTTTACGGTCTTCGGATACCAATTTATAATTACTTACGCTTTGTATGGTATTATTCTGATAATAGGTCTCGCATTTGCCATCCAGATGCCCATCACTAAAGTTCTGGCTTTTTAAAATGCCACCCGTTTCGTAATAATATTTCCAGGTACCGTTTTGGTGGCCCTTGCTGAACTTGCCTTCCGAATCTACAAAGCCTCCTTTTTCGAAATAACTGATATAATTCCCGTGTTTGATGCCGTTTTCATAACTGCATTTTTCACGGAAAGTTCCTTTTTCAAACCAATAACTCCAATCGCCTTGTTTTTTGCCTTTCTCATTATATTTCCCTTTGTAATTGGAGGTGCCTCCGGGATACCAGCCCTCCCAATCACCGGTAATTATTCCAATAGCAAAACTACCTTCATCCTTCCGGCTGCCGTTGTCCCACCACGATTGCCATAAACCGTTTTCCTTTCCGTCTTTATACTGACCTTCCTGTAATTTCTTACCATTTTCGAACCAGGTGGTCCATGTTCCGGTTTTGATGCCGCCTGCAAAATCGCCCTGTTTCCAGTTTTCGCCCGTACGGTAATAATAATGCCAGGTTCCGGTTTGTTTATCCTCCGCAAAATTTCCATCCGATTCTTTTTTTCCGTTCGAATAATAATAAATCCATTCACCATCCCTCAAACCATCCTTCAGATTTCCCCGCATTTCTATTTTTCCATCCTTATCATAAAATTTCCAAAGCCCGTTTTTCTTGCCATTTATAAATCCACCTTCGCTTTTTACTAAATGATTTACATAATAAGAGGAATAATAGCCGTTCAAAATCCCTTCGCGGTAAGTGGCTTCATAATCCAATTCTCCGTTCGGATGAAAAAAACGCCACAAACTATCCTGCAATCCGTTTTTGTAGCGACCAAGCGCCCTTATGTATCCTGATTCATAAGATGCCGAAATATAGCCATTACCATTTGTTACAACCTGCTTGCCTTTGGCATCCCACATGCTCCATAAATAGAGGGTACTGTCTTTATATTCTTTTTCAAATTTATTTTGTCCGTTCTCATAATACTCCTGCCATTTACCACAAGGTTTACCACCACAATAATGTTGTTTGGCCGCGGGTTTGCCCGAAGGATAGAATGTGTTCACATCGCCTTCTTTTTTGTCATTCTCAAATTGCCCTTTGCTTTCGACTTGTCCATTATCATGATAATAGATCCAATCGCCTTCCTTTTTCCCATCCTCAAATTTTTCAAGGCTTTTTACTTTTCCATTCTCGTAATAAGAGGTCCAAATACTATCCGCCAGATCAAAATTTATATTGTTTTTTGTAACCAGCCTGAACTTTGTGATCTGCGCAATCTTCCCGCTTTTAAAATAGTATTTATTAAGGCCATTCTTTTTGCCGCGCGAAAAACGTTCGGTGGCTTTTACATCGCCGTCTTCAAAATAAAAGACCCAAATACTGTCTTCTTTTCCGCGGTAATAATAACCTTTACGTGATAGTTTTCCGTTTTTGTAATATTCGTAATGTGGCCCATGGGGCATTCCTTTATAATAATCGGTTTCGCTTTTCAGTTGGGTTTGCTCACTATCGTAGTATTCTTTTTTTAGTTGTGGGAATAGGAGGCTAGGCAATACAACAAGCAAAAATGATAAATGACGCATGATTCAAATTTAGCAAAGCATAACGCCTTGCTCAGGTATTGGTTACATGACTTGTAAACAATAAAGATTGAATATCCAGCCCAAAAACCGCTTATACCATCATACCTCCACTGCCATAATAAACCATAAAACCCCGCTTTTTTAGGTAATTTTGATGCGGAAATTATGATAAGGACCTTTATAGTCGGTTTTTTACTACTCTGCCTAGGAACTAAAGCCCAAAGTTCATGGAATTTGGAGCAATGTGTGGATTATTCGTTAAAGCATAATATCATGCTGCAACAGGCTGAAATAAATAATCAGATTACAAAAAATAATTCTACACAAACAAAAGCTTCCATTTTACCAAGCCTTAATGCGGGTGCTGCACATACTTATAATTTCGGGCGCACTATTGACCGTTACACAAATACCTTTGCCAATACGCAAGTATTATCACAAAACTTTTATATTTCAAGTAATTTAGTGTTGTGGTCGGGCTTATCGCAATGGAATAATATTAAAGCTAATGAATATGCTTACCTGGGCGGGGCTGAAAGCGTTAAACAGCAGAGAAATGATATTTCTTTAAATGTAGCAACAGCCTACATCAATGTTATTTATTGTGACGAGCTTTTAGGGATTGCAAAAAATCAATTTGAAATTACGAAACAACAATTGGAACAAACCCAAAAGTTAGCCGACGCCGGCACGCTTGCTAAAAGTGCGGTTTATGATGTGAAGGCTCAACTGGCAAGTGAAGAGGTAAACGTTACAAGTGCTGATAATAATTTTCAGATCGCGATGCTTAGCTTAAAGCAATTAATGAACCTCGACTCGGCAAACAATTTCAAAGTGAGCAAGCCCGATGTGGATGTTCAATCGGCCACTCTCACCGGTTTAAGTGTACAAAACATTTATGAAACTGCCCTCAAAAACCAACCTTCTATTAAAAGTGTGGAATACAATTTTTTAATGGCCGAAAAATCTTTGGCGGCTGCTAAGGGCCGCATTAGTCCAACCATCAGCTTAAATGGTTCCATTGGTACAGGTTATTCAGGCTTGGCAAAGGATGTGGTTGGGTATAATTCAAAGCTTGATACGCTTGGAGATATTCCGGGATTTGGTCCGCTTACTTATACGCGTCAAGATCCTATTTTAAAAGATACACCTTTTAATGATCAGTTTAAAAACAACGTTAATAAAAGTATTGGTGTTACGATAACCGTACCTTTATTTAACGGATTACAAACATATACCTCGGTCAAAAACGCTAAGTTAAGTGCCATTAACGCTAAATTGAGTCAGGATTTGGCTAAGCAGGATTTATATAAAACCATTGCTCAGGCCTATGCCAATGCCCGGGCTGCTTTAAATAAGTATGCGGCTTCCAAA
>JAHEYE010000273.1 GCA_023251695.1 Sphingobacteriaceae bacterium
ATAAAATGGAAGGTGCGACTATGTGTGCCATGACAGAATTTTTGACAAAGTTATAAAACAAAAACGGATTGCTGTTTTAGCAATCCGTTCTTATTATAAAATTTATTAAACATTAATTGAAAGCATTAAAGCCTGTTACATCCATACCGGTAATTAATAAATGAATATCATGCGTACCCTCATAAGTAATTACACTCTCAAGGTTCATCATGTGGCGCATAATCGGATACTCGCCTGTAATCCCCATTCCACCATGAATCTGACGGGCTTCGCGCGCAATTTGTAAAGCCATATTCACATTATTACGCTTAGCCATCGAAATTTGTGCCGGCGTTGCGCGGTTCTCATTTTTCAAAACCCCTAAACGCCATGTTAGCATTTGTGCTTTAGTAATTTCAGTTATCATCTCAGCTAATTTTTTTTGCGTCAACTGAAACGCCCCAATTGGTTTACCAAACTGAACCCGCTCTTTACTATAACGTAAAGCACTGTCGTAACAATCCATGGCTGCCCCAATAACGCCCCATGCAATTCCATAGCGCGCACTGTTTAAACAACCCAATGGGCCTTTTAAACCTTTCACTTTCGGAAATAAATTTTCTTTAGGAACTTTTACATTATCAAATACCAATTCGCCTGTTGAACTTGCCCGCAAACTCCATTTCCCATGTGTTTCAGGTGTTGTAAACCCTTTCATACCACGTTCAACAATCAAACCACATATTTCACCCGCCTCATCTTTCGCCCAAACAACCGCAATATCTGCAAAAGGAGAATTACTGATCCACATCTTAGCCCCATTTAATAAATAATGGTCGCCTTTATCTTTAAAATTAGTCAGCATCCCATTCGGGTTACTGCCATGGTCAGGTTCAGTCAAACCAAAACATCCCATCATCTCACCCGTCGCTAATTTTGGTAAATATTTTTTCTTTTGTTCTTCGCTTCCATAAGCATAAATCGGATACATAACCAACGAACTTTGTACCGACGCCGTTGAACGCAAACCGCTATCACCTCTTTCTAATTCCTGCATTATTAAACCATACGAAATCTGGTCTAAACCCGGACCACCATATTCGGCTGGAATATAAGGACCAAAAGCACCGATTTCAGCTAAACCCTTTATCCATTGTTTTGGAAATTTTGTGGTTTGACAAGCCTCTTCAACTATCGGACTAACTTCTTTTTTTACCCAGGCACGGGCAGTTTCCCTGATTAATTTGTGCTCATCGGATAATAATTCATCCATCAAGTAATAATCGTGTGCCTGAAAATTATCTGTTGCCATTCTGTAAAATTTTAGCAAATGTAGTAATTTTAAGAGTATTGGAGGATACTATTTTTTAATACCAGTGCAATTAATTATATTTGTTTTAGATGAAGTTCAGATATTTTGTCATACTTTTTTTATTGTGCTTTGCGCCGCTTTTAAAAGGCCAGGATATTCACTTTTCCCAATATAACGGATCCCTTCTCAATTTGAATCCCGCGCTTACCGGTATGTTCGACGGTGATTACCGTTTTAACGGCATTTACCGTAGCCAGTGGCAAAGTGTTCCAGTTCCTTATAAAACATTTGGTTTTGCCGCTGATATGCGTTACCGTCCGGAAAAACTAAAATCAGATTGTATTGGTTTTGGTTTACAATTTAATAACGATCAGGCCGGCGATGCTTTTTATACTACCAATCAGATTTATCTGAGCGGATCGTACATTCACAAATTAAAAAAAGATTCTGCTTTACTGGTAGGCGTAGGCTTCGGTGCAGGTTACAGCGCCTCTAATTTTAATTACAGTAAAATGACTTTCGATAACCAATTTGATGGTTACGATTATAGCGCAGGTTCACCAACTGGCGAAAGTTTTTCGCGTTACAGAACGGGTTTTACCGATTTTAATATTGGGATAGCTCTTCAATATTCATTTTCACAATTTACCAGATTAACCTATGCATTTTCTTTTAATCACTTAACCAATCCTGTGGTTACTTATCAGGGTAATTCATTCAGCAAATTGGACACAAAACTTGGGAATTATCTTGCTTTTGAAGTACCGGTTACCGACAATAATAAATTTATTGCGCAAGCCGAAATTCTTTATTCGCATCAGGGCAAATACAACGAATTTGTTCCTGGCGCCAATATTAAATACATGCTAAATCTTGAGGACAACAATGGCGTTTCATTAGGTTTATATTTAAGAACGCGCGATGCTTTTATTACACGTTTGGGTTACACCTATAAAACAACAATGGCAGGAATCAGTTATGATTTGAATACCAGTAAATTTATAGCCGCCACCAACCGCCGTGGTGCATTCGAAATTTTTATAACACATATCATAAAACGTTACCGTCCGTTTGTTGCAAAAAAACGTGTGTGTCCGGTATTCATGTAATTTGTGAAGAGATTTAGGGTCATATATCTTTTAATTGCACTTGGCCTTATGCCGGTATCCGTAATAGCACAAGGTAAAAACTTAAAAAAAGATCTGTATACAAAAGGTACAACGAGTTTTGGCGAGAAAGATTATTTTTCGGCAGCACAATATTTTAATCAGCTTGTTTTATTGGATTCGAGTCAGCTCATTTACCAATATAAATATGCTGAAGCTTCCCGTTTAAATTATGATTATGAAATTGCTTATCGTTGGTACGATAAAGTAATGAAGGAGGACAATGCCAAAATGTATCCTGAAACACCCTTGTGGATGGCTACCATTTTAAAAGGTCAGGGTAAATATAAAGACGCTAAAAAATATTTTGAGAAGTACGCCAAAAAAAATAAAGGCAATAAAGATAAATTCCGTCAGCAATTAGTAATTAAAGCAACCCGTGAGGCCGAAGCCTGCGATTTGTCGTTATTGTTAATGGCCAATCCTTTAAATGTAAAGATAAATCATCTCGACAGTAACGTAAACTCACGCGTAAGCGAATACGCAGCTTTTGAACTGGATACCGTTTTGTTTTTTTCATCCTTACGTAACACCGGAAAAAGCAAACGCGACATGAATAATATTACTTTTAATAAATTATATACCTCCAAAAAACTAAATGAGCATTGGGAAAAAGCAAGAGCCCTCGATAGTTTGTTCAATGCTTCTAATATTCACAATGCCAACACAAGTTTTAATGAAGATTTTACTAAGATTTTTGTATCACGGTGTAATGCTTTAACCACGGTTGATTACAATTGCCAGATTTATTTTTCACAATACATTAATGGGAAATGGACTGTTTTAAAACCTTTGCCTCCTCCGATTAATATCTATCAATCCAATAACACACAACCTAATTGCAGTAAACTTAACGGTAAAGATGTTTTGTTTTTCAGCAGTACACGAAAGGGTGGACAAGGCGGTTTTGATATTTGGTACAGCACCTTCGACAGTGATTTAAATTTCGGTACTCCGGTAAACGCGGGCAAAAAAATAAATTCGGGCGAAGATGAAATAACACCCTGGTACGTAAAAGAAAATAATACTTTGCATTTCAGCAGCACTTGGCACAAAGGCCTTGGGGGTTTCGATATTTTTAAGAGCGAATTTAAAGAAGGTGAATTTGCTGAACCCGAAAATGAAGGTTATCCAATTAACAGCAGCTACAATGATATTTATTACAGTTTAAACGCGAAGAAGAATAAAGTATATATTTCTTCAAACCGATTAGGTTCGTATTTCGAAGAAAAACAAAGTTGTTGCAATGATATTTATTGTTTTGATGTGGAACCGTTTAAAATTGATGAACCGCCAAAACCGGTTGATACAGTTAAAGTAATTATGGACCAATTAAAAATTTTATGTCCGCTTACTTTATATTTTCATAACGATGAGCCCGACAAAAAAACTTTAGCTATTACAACCAAATTAAATTACAAAAAGACATATGAGGATTATATTGCTTTAAAACCAAAATATTATCAGGAATACCCATCAGGATTAGAAGATGCGGAAAAAACACAAGCAGAAGACCGCCTTACTAATTTTTTTGAAGACAGTGTTGATGCAGGCATGCACGATTTAGACAAGTTTGCCGCTTTAATGGAAGATGCACTGGCGCGTGGAGAAAAAGTAAAGATTACAATGAAAGGTTATTGCAGTCCCTTAGCAAGCACTGATTATAATGTAAATCTTGCGAAACGCCGGATAAGTAGTTTGCGGAATTATTTTTATGAGTATAAGGATGGGGTATTTAAAAAGTACATTAATACCGAAGACTCCACAAAAAACTATTTACTATTAACGGATGTTGAAATTGGTGAATTACCTAAAAGTAATGTAAGTGATAACGTAAAAGATGTAAAAAACTCAGTTTATAGCCCTTACGCCGCCCGCGAACGCAAAATTCAAATCATAGCCGTAAGCAGTTTTGCAATTATTAAATAGAATTTGTCATGTATTTGTCATATTAGCATCCCTTAAAGCAACATCAATAAGTGAGATGTATTTTACCACTTATGGGCTAAAACCTACCAGATATTAAGTTGTGGGCTAATAACTTGCTTAACCCTTTAACATTTTGTAGCTTAGATACAAGCTTATCCCCGGGTTTTAACAAATGGCCTTCCAATTTTGGGCTTATTTATTAAAAGCAGAAATAAGTTTGGTATTGTAATAATTTTACTATTTTCGCCCCTGATTTTAATGAATTGTTGAAAAAATCTTTATTTGGAGGAATGCAGATTTTTTGTATTTTTAAGCTCTTAAATTAA
>JAHEYE010000052.1:0-13361 GCA_023251695.1 Sphingobacteriaceae bacterium
AAAACCGCTTTATACGGTTAAAGATGCCGAGCGTTGTCTTAAACACTTCAAACCAATTCCGTTCAATGCTGATTTTTCAATCACCTCCGAAATATCCTTCCGATTTAGTGAAGTTGGACATATTACCGGAGCGGCGGCAGTAAATATTACAGCAACTGAAAATAATAAAACAACCAGACTTACATTTTCAGGTGATGTTGGTCGTTATACTGACATGCTATTAAAAGCGCCGCAGCCCTTTCCACAGGCCGATTATATTATTTGTGAATCCACATATGGCGATAGATTGCACGAACCCAATAAAGATTCAGAGTCTAAATTATTAAACATTGTTTTGAATACTTGCATTGAGAAAAAAGGTAAATTAATTATACCAGCTTTTAGTTTGGGTCGCACACAGGAAATTGTATTTGCTTTAGATAAATTAAAAAATAAAGGATTGCTGCCTGATATAAAAACTTACGTTGACAGCCCGCTCTCGACCAGCGCTACTGACATTGTAAGAAAGCATTCGGAGTGTTTTAATGAAGAATTAAGGGAATATATTAAAACCGATCCGGATCCGTTTGGATTTAACCATTTGAAATACATTCAGGAATCTGCAGTATCGAAAGGTTTAAATGCTTCTAAAGAGCCAAGTATTATTATTTCAGCTTCCGGAATGTGTGATGCAGGACGTGTGAAGCACCATCTTATGCATTGCATTTCGGATCAAAAAAATACCATATTAATGGTTGGCTATTGCTCGCCAAATACACTTGGAGCAAGGTTACTTCGTGGAGAAAAAAGCGTTCACATTTACGGGGACATTTTTGAAGTGAAAGCTGAAATAGAATCTATTCATTCTTATAGTGCTCATGCAGATTACAGCGAACTCATTCGCTTTTTATCCTGTCAGGACAAAAATAAAGTAAAGAATATATTTCTGGTTCACGGGGAAACCGAAGCGAAAGTGGCCTTCAAGGAAAAACTTTTGGCGGAAGCGTACAAACATGTTTCAATTCCTGTTAAAACAGAACAATATTATCTTGAATAAATAATCAGATAGAAATATTTTTCGGTAATTGAATTTTTCAAAATAGAAATTCAATAAACAAAACATTTTATTTTTTTAATTTCCGATTAACTGACATTTGTCACCTGTAAAAGAAAGATAGGTCATACTCGGATTTAGTACTACTCAGTAGTTTTAAAATAAAAAAATGAAAACTATTTTATTAGCAACAGATTTTTCCCCGGCCTCCAATAATGCCGCAGAGTACGCTTTTGAATTGGCCAAATATTTTGATTCAGAATTAATATTGTTAAATGCTTATCCATTGCCCCCGCCTAATTATGACACAGGGATTGCATTGGACAGCGTAACGGATATCCACAAAGCGTCTGAAGACAGTTTAGCAACACTAAGAAACAAGTTGATGGAAAATAATATTAACGGAGTCAGAATTGAATGTTTATCCGTTATGGGTTCAACTATGGATGTAATTGAAGAAATATGTAAGAATAAGGAGGTTGATTTAGCAGTGATGGGAATAGTTTCGAACGCAGGGAAAATCAAAGAACATCTCATAGGGAGTACTTCTTTAAAAGCCGCCAGGCATTTAAGTATTCCTATGTTTATCATTCCGGATTGCACTAAGTATAAGCGGATAAGGAAAATTTCATTCGCATGCGGATTAAAAAGCGCAGAACAGGCCTCAGTGATTTTCACAGCTAAGTATTTTGCAAAAGTCTTTGATGCAGAACTGGAAATAATAAATATAGAAAAGCCTTTTGAAGAAAGAAGTGAAGAAAAAGCCATGGCTATTGAGTTTGTTGAAGAGAAATTAGAAAATGTTAGGCATAAGACCTTTATACTCGCTGATGAAGACGCTACTTTAGGCCTGGAAGAGCATTATGAACAATATCCGGCTGATGTTATTGTTTTGAATCCTAAAAAACACAATATTATTCAAACTTTATTAGGAACAAGTGTAACCAGAAACTTAGTGTTCCATTCCAAACTTCCTCTATTGATTATTCATTAATTAAATTCTAAAAGCCCCGTACTTCGGGGCTTTTGCATTTCTACTTATTCTTTTTCTGCTTTTCCTTGTTCCGGTAATATTTCCTTAACAGGAAATTCTGTTTCAGCGCTTCCATGTTCTCGTCTAAACCTTCGGCTGCGCTGTTAATTGTTTTTACGGTGGTTCTAAAGTTACCTGCAAACGCTGTATCACTCATCAGCATACCTATTGTTCCGTTACCATCATTTACCTTACGTGAAATCCTATCGAGGTTGCCCATTATTAACGAGGCTGTATCTGCTACATTATTTAAACGGTTAAAGGTACTTTTTAACGAACCCGACATTATGGTATCGTTGATCAGAGTTCCTAAAGTACCCCTGCCGCCCTTTGCATTAACAAGCATATTTTGCAAATCATTTGTTACAAGCACTGCATTTCTTCCGGTTGTTTTAAGGTTTACAATAGCCTCTTTTACATTATCGGCTACTACTGTATCCATTAATAAACTCCAGATGGTGTTTTGGCTGTTTATTTTTTGCGCGATTTTTTTAAGATCTGTTGTAATAAATTTTATGTTCTCGTTGGTGGTATTTAAAGTTCGCAGCATTTCATCTGTATCCATAGGACGGAGTGTTATTAGTACATCCCCTTCTTCTATCGGTATTGCATTCCCGGTTGCGGAAGCATTAATATTAATTAATTTATTCCCCATCAAACCATCTGTACCAACCACTGCTATTGAGTTTTTCTTTATGAATTTTGCCGCACTTACATCAATTACTATGGTTGCATTTACGGATGAGTCAGAACTTATTTCTACACTTTCAACTGTACCTATATTTACACCGGAAAAACGAACATTATTTCCGGCCATTAGGCCGTTAACGTCGTAAAACTGGGCGTTAATTCTAATCGTTGACCCAAACAAGTTACGCTTATCGCCAACCATGTACAAAACCGTAATAAGAAAAGCCAAGCCTGCTATTACGAAAATACCTAAACGGATATTTCTTGATATTGGGTTACTCATATTATTCAAAAAACTGTTTTACTTTTTCATCTTTTACCGCTCTTATTTCGTCGTAATTCCCCTGAACATAATTTTTTCCCTCTATAAGCATAATAATCTGGTCGGCTACTATTTTAATACAATTCATATCGTGCGAAATAATGATTGATGAGGTGTTATATTTTTCCTGAACTTTTAATATCAGGTTGCTGATTTCTCGGCCAGTAATTGGATCAAGACCGGTGGTCGGCTCGTCATACAAAATAATATCTGGCTTTAGAATCAATGTACGGGCTATACTAATCCTCTTTTTCATTCCCCCCGATAATTCGGATGGCATCATCTCAACAGTTTCGGGAAGACCAACATTTTCCAGCGCTTCCATAACTAATTCGTTAACATTTCTTTTTTCTTTCTCAATCCAATGCCGGCGGAGTGGAAATTCAAGATTTTCGCGGACTGTCATTGAATCATACAAAGCGTTACTCTGAAATAAAAAACCAACACGCACGCGTATTTTATCAAGTTCATATTGATTAAGGTCTGGGATATTATCATCGAATACTTTTATAGTACCTTTATCGGACGACATCAGGCCAATGATACATTTTATAAGCACAGACTTTCCGGAGCCGGATTTTCCAAGGACCGCTAAATTCTGCCCTTTTAATAAATCCATATCGAAATTATTGAGCACATGATTGTCGCCAAAAGATTTACATAAACCTCTTAATTCAATTACTAAGTTATTTTGTCCGGCTTTCATGTTTATGTCAGGCCCAATGCGTCAATAATTTGTACAGCAACCAGATCAATAATAAAGATTAATAGGGATGAAATTACAACCGCTGAATTTGCTGAGCGACCAACTCCTTCCGTTCCTTTTTTTGAATTATACCCCTTATAACATCCAACAATCCCAATGGCAAATCCGAAAAAGAAAGTTTTAATAATAGAAGGAATGATATCGCTGTAACCATTGGTTTCAAAAACCTGATCCCAGAATAGTTTCCAGGTCACTACGCCATGAATATTAGCTCCCAGATACGCACCATATAATGCAATAGCATCTGCTAAAATTGCCAGGACAGGTATCATTAATATAGTTGAGAATACCCGGGTGACCACTAAATATTTGAAGGGGTTAGTACCCGATACTTCCATAGCATCAATTTGTTCAGTAACACGCATTGAACCAAGTTCTGCACCTATACCCGAACCGATTTTGCCAGCACAAATCAATGCTGTAATTACAGGAGCAATTTCGCGGATTAACGAAATGGAAACCATTTTGGGTAACCAGGCCTCAGCTCCAAATTCAACTAATGTCGGTCGGGATTGAATAGTAATTACCAGTCCCATTATGAATGCGGTTAATCCAACCAAACCTAAAGACTTGTAACCTAAATAAAAAGATTGGCGTAAAAATTCACCGAACTCGTACCGTGGTTTGAAACATTCTTTAAAAAACCGTCCTGTAAATCGGGCAATATCTCCCGCTTCTTCTAAAAACGATTTTATAAAATCTAATTCTTTCATGCTAATTATAAAATCGTTTATTGAGCTTATTCCGCTTTGTTATTCTGCTCTCCTAGCGACAACTTGCCTGGTGTTGAAGGCGCAATCCAACTTCTTCCAAATTTTACTGATACTTTAATTCCTAATCCATATACACCGGCGAAATATTGTTCCAATTCTGAAATTGTTAAACCGGAACTGATATTCATTTTTCCTGAATTATGAATTGTTCTGCATTCGCCTAATGTTTTAGAAGCACGCTTCACAAGTTTCTTTGCCACTGCACCACCCTTTTTATGCGGCTTTGAATAGAATTCAATTTTAAGATTCGGGTACTGTTTACTAAACTCATTTTGTATAGTATATATCTTACGGCGGTCGTTAATTTCAATATTCATCCTATTTGTCTTAATGATTTGAAACAAAAGTATTGTCATAAAAAAGGGGTCTTTATGATAGCAATCAAGCTGAAAACTGACATTTATCAGTTTTTCAGCTCTTAATAATTATGATTTTTGTTTTGTTCGAATTTTGGTTTTAAAACAGAGTTATTGAATTTATATGTAGACATTATATTGATAATCAAAGAATTATATAAAAACCTGAAATGAGTATCTTAGACAAAGAAAAATTATTTGAGATGGAAAGTCTGAACGCTTTGTTTATGCATGCTACCGAAGCTATTATTGTTTCTGATAAGACAGGAAAAATTATTAAGGCTAATCCCAGTTCCGAAAAACTCTTTGGTTACGGACTGGGCGAACTTTTGGGTAAAACAATTGAGGATCTTGTACCCATGCGGTACAGAGAAAAACATACCGGTCACCGGGAGGGATTTAATAAAAATCCTCATGCCCGTTCGATGGGTAAAAATATTGATTTGTTTGCGCGTAAAAGCGATAACAGTGAATTTCCGGTTGAAATAAGTTTATCGTATTACAAACAAGGCGAAGATACTTTTGTTATTGCTTTTATCATTGATATTACCGAGCGGAAAAAACACGAAGAGGCGATTAAAAAATTAAACATTAATTTAGAAAAGAAAGTCGACGAGCGCACAAAAGTTTTGCACGAGGCGTTAATGGAACTTGAAAGCTCGAAAGAACAACTTAGTAAAGCGCTTGAAACAGAAAAAGAACTTAACGACATGAAATCACGTTTTGTTACGATGGCTTCACACGAATTCAGAACACCCTTAAGCACAATATTATCATCAATTTCATTGGTAAGCAAATACAATGAAAGTGAAGCCGATGAAAAAATTCAAAAACATGTTATTAGGATAAAGTCCGCTGTTACTAATATGACTCTTATACTAAATGATTTTTTATCGGCTGAGAAGCTCGAAGAAGGGAAAGTGTTTTTACGGAAAGAACATGTGGATTTAAAACATCTGGCCAATGAAGTGCTAAGTGAAATTACCGGTATTTTAAAGAGCGGACAAAAAGTGAATTATAAGCATGAGGGCATGAATCTGGGCTTATTTGATAAACAAATGGTGCGGAACATTCTAATAAATTTATTATCCAATGCCATTAAATTTTCGCCGGAAAATAAAATCATTTCGCTTGAGACGAATATTAGTCCGAATGAAATAAAAATCATGGTGGCCGACCAAGGCGTTGGTATACCAAAAGAAGAACAGGAACATTTATTTGAACGCTTTTTCCGGGCCAAAAACGTTACTAATATTCAAGGCACAGGTTTAGGATTAAATATTGTGGGAAAATACCTGGAAGCAATGAAAGGCAAAATAGAATTCCTTAGTGAATTGAATGTTGGAACTACATTTACGATTACAATACCAAACGAAGAATAATTTTATGAAAACAATTTTGATTATTGAAGATAATGCCGATGTGCGTGAAAACACAGCTGAAATCCTGGAATTAGCAAATTTCAAAGTATTACAGGCCGAAAACGGGAAAACCGGTGTTGAAGTTGCCCAAACGGTTAAACCAGATTTGATAATATGTGATATCATGATGCCGGTCTTAGATGGCTACGGTGTGATTCATCTTTTAAACAAAAGTCCGGAAACGGCTAGTATCCCTTTTATATTCTTAACAGCTAAAAGCGAACGGCCTGATTTCAGAAAAGGAATGGAAATGGGTGCAGATGATTATATTACCAAACCTTTTGATGATATAGAATTATTAAAAGCCGTTGAAAGCCGACTGAAAAAAAGTGAGATTCTAAAAGCTGAATTCTCAAAAAACGTCGAAGGCCTTAATAAATTTTTTGATGAGGTAAAGCGCATTGATGACCTGAAGAAATTATCCGCTGAACGACGTATAAAAATTTTCAAGAAAAAAGAAAATATTTTTAGTGAAGGGAATACGCCAAATTATCTTTATTTTCTTGCGAAAGGAAAAGTAAAGACCTTCAAGGCTCATGAATACGGGAAAGAATTAATCACAACACTTTATAAAGAAGGTGAGTTCCTCGGATATACATCGTTACTCGAGGAGCAGCCTTACTCAGAAACTGCCGAAGCACTGGAAGATTCAGAAGTATGTTTAATACCGAAGGAAGATTTTTATTCGTTGATGTACAATAACATTAACGTGATGAAGATTTTTGTGAAAATGCTATCGGATAACATTCTGGAAAAAGAAAAACAATTGGTTAACCTTGCGTATAGTTCGGTACGGAAACGTGTAGCTGAAGCTTTAATCTTACTGCAAAGCCGTTATGATAACAATAAAGATAAAAATTTCAGCATTTCAATTTCGCGGGAAGATTTGGCTAATATTGTCGGTACAGCTACCGAATCCTTAATCCGCACGCTAAGCGACTTTAAAGAGGAAAAAATGGTTGAAATAAAAGGCAGTAATATTACCATTGTTAATCTTGATAAACTCAAAAAATTAAAAGCTTAATTCAGGTATTTCTCCTTGTGAAGTTCTTCCGCTTCCTCAATTGAATGGGATTTCGAAAGATCCCCTTCTTTTTTTGCCATTTCACTTAAACGATGAAAATATTTGGAGAGAATGGCAATGTCCTCTTCGTTAAGATCCTCCACGTTGATTAAACGGTTACTGGGACCCTTTAGTGAAGCAATGAGTTCGTTTAATTTCAAGTGAATTGCTTTTGAGTCCTTATTTTGTGCGCGCTGTATCAGGAAAACCATCAAAAAAGTTATTATAGTTGTGCCAGTATTAATTACCAACTGCCAAGTATCTGTAAAATAAAACACCGGGCCGGTTATCAACCAAATGACAATAATAAGTAAGGCCAAAATAAACGCAGAAGAACTGCCGGTAAATTCTGTGCAATAATGGGAGATACGCTCAAAAAAATTAGTTTTTTTATAATAATTATCATCGGTGTTCATTACCACTTGATGTTTTTCATGATCGTATCAAAATCTTAAATTTATTTTGCATTAACGTGCCAAACTACTTAACTCCCTACCTTCTTCATTCTGGCGTTTTAAAGACCAGTCATCGGTAACGCTTGTTTCAATCCATGAACGGCCGGATTTACGGAACACTTGGGCAGATATACCAAATACATCTTGAAAAAGTTGCTCCAAATTAGCCACAGACATATTTTCCTTTATTATTATACCACCTTCATTGTGTTGTTTGCTTGCTTTTTTAAAAGTTAAATCGGAGCTAAGCATATCACTCTTTGCATTCCCGCCATGTACTCCGTGTTTATGTTTAAAAAATTCCAATTTTAGGAAAGGAAACATTTTGTTAAACTCATCCTTCACATCAGATAGCTTCTGATTATCGCTAATTGTCAATATCATAATTTACAATTTACTTGTTTGCCAAGGTCTTTGAAATCTCATTCATTTCTATTCGGATAGTATCAATTATGTTTTTCTCATTCTTTTTTGAATAAGCTAAAGCAACAGCCTCTAATAATTTAATTGAATTTTTAATTAGTTGCTCATCTCCCGGTTCAAAATTAGTATGAGCAAAGCGGGTGTACGATTTTATTATATCGCTAGCAGGCGGATGCTTTTCTTCAGTTGTATCAAATTCAAAATCCACGTAGAAAGCCTGATTCATTCCTGATGAATCAACTGTTGGCTCATGATAAGCCATTTCCTTTAATACAAATTGATGTAGTTTTTCTTTTTCTTCAGACTGTACGGTGCCGTCAGCTGCAGCTACTGCATATACTAACTTACCTAATTCTTTGTAATACTGCTTGATATTTTTCATTTTATATGTTTTAAATTATTAATCGTGAATTGCCATTACAGGTACCTTTGATGCATAAACCATTTTTTTGGTATGGGATTCGGCAAATAAATTATAAAGTACCGAATGTCTTTTACTGAGAATAGCTATCAAATCAGCCTTATTTTTTTTGCAATAACTAACCACTCCTTTCTCCATTTCCTTTGATTTTACTGTATTTACTTCATGCACAATGCCGTTAATCTTTAATTCCTTTTGCCGAGGTATAAATAATTCATCTTCCATCCGGACCCATAAAACCTTAAGTTTTGCCCCTGAGTGTTCAGTAAATTTTTCAATTTCACCAAGTGATGAATGGTATAGCTTTTCGTTATTATCGACACTAAGCAGAACCGATTTTAAATTGTGTTTCCTGTATTTTTCAGGAACAATAATTACCGGTGCTTTAATACGACCTGCAATATCGGTGCTATGACTGCCGTAAATAAGTTTTTCCATTTTTGTTTTGGATGCCAAGCCCATCACCACAGCTTCAACACGATGTTTCGCAACAAAATCTTCAATCTCAATTTTAAAAGAACCACTTGTCAAAAGAGATTCTATAGAAACATCAGGAAATACTTTTGCAATCTTTGCAATGAATTTTTGCAATTTCTCTCCGTTGTACTTTTTTTGCGATTCGAAAGAAATAAAATACAAACCACTATTTGAATGCACAACTGGTATATCAAATAGATTTAATACAGTAAGCTTGCAATTTAATTTTTGTGCGAGCATGGCTGCATAAAGACCAGCGTTCAAAGACGAAGGTGTAAAATCAGTTCCTGTAATAATTGTTTTCATTATTTCAATTTTAGTTTAATTAAGTAATCCAAACTCAGTTTATCATTTTCCAAAGGGAGTAGCAATAATAAAATCACGAGCATAAAACGCGGAAAAACATGTTTCAAATCCCACATTGGTTCTACTAAAGAAAAAGCAAAACACACCAGAATCAAATCAATACCCAAAGCACATAATGTGTAATTAGTTAATATACCAAAGATCAAAAAGATGCCGCCCAAAAACTCTACTATACTTGTATAATAGGCCACAAAACTTACCAAAGGCCTGCTGATATGGCGCCGTTCTGCATCTCTCGTAAAAGTATCGATAACGCCAGACATCTTTATTTTAAAAATCTTATCATAACCCTGAAAAAAGAAAAGGATACCTGCGAAAACCCTTAACATACTTTCAGCTATATATAATTTATAATCTGTCATTTGCTTTATTTTGATACAAATATCCCGTAATCAATGAAGTACAAACATGACAAAAGTCAGTCCGCTTTGTGATACTTATCAAAACCCATGGCGGCCGCCCATTTACCTTTGAGCTATAATCTTAAATAAACACATATGAAAACGAACATTATTAATCAACATGCCGAACATACCAAATGGTTAAACGATATGGCCTTTTATAAGGATGAAATCAAGATCATGCAAAAAAGAATTGAGCTGATAGCTTCCAAAAACACTGCAAAGGATGTACTTCTTAAAATAGAGCATTTCCAAAACCAACTATTTATTCAAGACAGCAATATCAGCAAAATTCAACATCACATTAATCATGATGAAAATATCATTCAGAATAGCATTAAAGATAACCCTATCGCATCAGATCACCGTTTAGCTGAAGATCATACTGAAGAACGCGAAATGGTGGGGAGTTTTGAGAAAAATTTCAAAGAGTTAAAAACAGAATTGAATTCTTTTTTGAGCAAATACATGTAAAAAATTATTAAATTATTTGTATTAAGCCCCATCTTTTCGGGGCTTTTTTATTATCTTAATGCTTGAAATGGAAATAGAGTTTATACTGTATGTGGCTAACCTGGAAAAAAGTAAAAAATTCTATTCCACCCTGCTTAACAAAGTACCAGCATTAGATGTATCGGGCATGACAGAATTTATGCTCGATGATAAAACAAAATTAGGATTAATGCCTGAATCGGGAATTAATAAAATTTTTGGGGGGAAAACATCAAATCCAGCTTACGGAAACGGCATTCCGCGCTGCGAACTTTACCTAAAAAGTAAAAATCTTGACCTTCATTATCAAAATGCCTTAAAAGCAGGTGCCAAAATAATAAGCCAGCCTTCCCCGCGCGATTGGGGAGATTTGGTGGCATATGTTGCCGATCCCGACGGACATATAATAGCCTTTGCGCAAAATCTTTAAAAACTGACGAGTATCAGTTACTAAAACTGACTTGCATCAATTCCGGTACAGGTCCACCATTGTACTTTTGGTATACAATTAAAACCAAAAAATTATGGCAACAATAGCAAAAACATTTAACCAAACTGAATCAAGCAGCTTAAGTCTTACAGCGCGGTATAATAAATTTATTGAAGATTTAAAGTTCAGTCATTTCGGGCTGATAAGCATGGCTATCTTAATAGGCAGTTGTATGGGTGGCATTTCGGCAATGTATGTTTTCGAAAACCAAGCACCATTATGGCAATTTATAATCGGTTTAACTTTTTCAATGGCGAATTTAGTTGCATGTATTGCTCAGGCACCAACTAAATGGGTATTTAACCTGTTTATTTTATCGCTTCTGGTTAACTCGATTCTGATTTTAGTTAATATCTAGATTTAAGAGGTTTTAAGGGAATTATCTTAAATCGAAACCCGCTTGTTGTAAATCGTCCCAGAATGCAGGATAGGATTTATTTACAACATCCGGGTTTTCTATTTTTAATCCCGGAAATTTAATTGCCAGAGGCGCGAAACTCATCGCCATACGGTGATCGTTATACGTTTTGATGACAACCTGCTCCGGAATAATTTCTTTCGGTGGAATTAGTTTTAAAGAACTGCCCGTTGCTTCAACACTAGCGCCCAATTTTTCAAATTCTGTTTTAAGTGCAAGTATTCTATCCGTTTCCTTTATTTTTAAAGTTTGGAGTCCGGTTAAATTTGCTTTAATCCCCAGGCCAAAACATGTTACAGCAATGGTTTGTGCACTATCAGGGCAATTCGTAAAATCAAACTCAAACTCTTCAACAGTTCCCTGTTTACTTCTTAAATAAAGTCCCTTTTCGATAAATTCAGTTCTTACACCAAGCTTGCTGTATATTTCAGGCAAAATTGAATCGGCCTGTAAACTTGTTTCATCCAAAAAATTTAATTCTATCTCCGAATGATTTGTCAGAGCAGCCAAATTAAACCAGTAAGATGCCGCCGACCAATCGGATTCGACGAGGAACTGATCGTTTAGCATATTAAATGGCGCGGGGCTTACCACTAATTTCTTTCCGTTAAACAAAACGTAAACGCCAAACAATTTTAAAAGCTCAGAGGTCATATTAATATAAGGAAGCGAAACAATGTTTCCCTTCAAAATTATTTCAAGATCTTCGCCCAAAGCCGGGGCAATTAACATTAAAGCTGAAATATACTGACTGCTGATACTTCCATCAATTTCAATTCTGCCGCCGTGCAATTTTTTTCCGTTTATTTTAAGTGGAGGAAATCCTTCCTTTTCCAAATAGGAAATATCTGCTCCCAAACCTTTCAAAGCATTTACTAATTCGGCAATGGGTCTTTGCTTCATCCGTTCGGAACCCGTGATAATCCAATTACCTTCTTTCACCGATAAATGTGCAGTAAGAAAACGCATGTCGGTTCCTGCATGATTTATATTTACCGTGCCGGATTTTTTATTCTGAATCTGCCCAAGAGCCTTTGCCAACAAAATTGTATCTTCTGAATCTGATAAATTCCTGAAATAAATGGGTAGCCCCGAAATTGCTCTTATCATCAACAGGCGGTTGCTAATGCTTTTGGAACCCGGCAATTCAATACGTGTACTTATGTTTCCCTTTGGGGGGAAAATCTGTGTCATTCAGTTAAGGAATTATAATACTCTAATGAATCTAAAATTTGCTCAGGTGTTACAGGAACATTTATTTTACATTTTCCGACTGCGGTTAATAAAGCACATTGCACCTGAAGTTTAGTGTTTTTCTTGTCGTTAATAGTCGCTTTTATCATTTCACCAAATAACAAAGCCGGTAAAGGTGCTGGAGAAAATTTTTGAATTAACGTTTCTTTAATTTCAGTGAATTCAGAAATCTTTATCAGTTTTTTATCCAGAGAAATCTTGCTCTCACATATCATTCCTATCACAACAGCTTCCCCATGCAGAATACCAACACCGCTTGCCAGTAAAACAGATTCAATGGCATGGCCAACAGTATGACCAAAATTTAAAATTTTACGTACACCTTTATCGTAAGGATCTTTTTTTACAATGCCATTTTTGAGCGTTACACTTTTTAGGATAAATTCTGAGTTGAAATTTTTTTCAGATTGTAACTTTTTCCAGAATGTTTTATCTGAGATCAAGGCCATTTTGTAAACTTCGGCCATTCCGTTGGCAATGTGGCGTGCAGGTAATGTTTCCAGAAAACCCCGGTAAATAAAAACACCTTTTGGTTGCGTAATGCTTCCAATAACATTTTTTAATCCGGAAAAATCGATTCCCGTTTTCCCGCCAACACTTGCGTCTGCCATTGCTAATAATGAGGTCGGAATATTTATGAAATCAATACCTCTTTTATAAGTAGAAGCTAAAAAACCACCCAGATCAGAAATAACACCACCGCCTAA
>JAHEYE010000052.1:13371-17264 GCA_023251695.1 Sphingobacteriaceae bacterium
GTAGCGAGTTTTTATCAGCGTTATAACTTAAAAGCGCTTCCCACAATTGAGAACATAATTGCAAACTCTTAGAACTTTCTCCACTTTCGATCTCGAAAATTTCAGCATCTTTTAATTCTTTGCATTGCGTAATTAAAACGGGCAGACAATTCTTCAACGTATTCTCATCACATAAAATAAAATAAGTGCTGTATTTTTGTTTCTTAAGAAATGAAGTTAAATCTTTGAAAACAGTTTTCCCTGCATAAATAGTATAGCCAACCGACTTAATCATGCTTAAAAATACCCAAATTATGTAAATGACAAAAGTTTATTCAGTTTTTGTACTAACAGGTCTGACTCCATAAAATTAAGCGTTTGCTGACCATCGGATAAAGCTTCTTCAGGCTTCTCATGTACCTCGTAAATAACCCCGTCTGCCCCGGCTATAACGGAGGCTAATGCAAGTTTAGAAACGTAGTCGCGTATTCCAACACCATGAGAAGGGTCCGCTATAACCGGTAAGTGGGTCTTGTCTTTTAATACCTGAATGGCATTTATATCGAAAGTATTACGGTATATCGTTTCAAAAGTCCGGATGCCTCTTTCACATAACATTAATCGTTCATTTCCTTTACTGAAAACATACTCTGCTGAATATAAAAGTTCTTCAATAGTGCCGCTAACACCTCTTTTAATTAATACCGGTTTATCTAAACCCCCTAAAGCATCGAGTAAATTAAAGTTTTGGGAATTGCGGGCGCCCACCTGAAAAACATCGACATAAGGATACATTTCTTCTATCTGCGAAACCTGCATAACCTCAGTAATAATTTTGATCCCCCTCGGTTTACACAACGCGTGCATCATTTTCAATCCATCAATTCCTAATCCCCGGAAGGCATAAGGCGAACTGCGTGGTTTATAAACTCCACCTCTCATTATCCGGATATTATTTTTTATAAGATGTTTTGTTATACTTTCCATTTGCTCTTCACTTTCCACCGAACAGGGCCCTGCCATAATCGAAGTTGAACCATTTCCGATAACAACATCATCACCCAAATCAATTATCGTGTTCTTTGTTTTCCATTTATTACTTACTAGTTTATAATTATCTGATACACGATGTACATCTTTCACCCCTTGTAAATGACCAATCTCGCGGATATCAAATTCCGTTTTACCAATGCAAACCAAATAGTCTTCGAATTGCGTTGTGACAGGGTTGACTGAAAATTTTAATTTACTAAGCGTAGTTTGAATTGAATCTACTTTGTTCTTTTCAATTCCTTTTTCCAATTGTATTATCATGATGCTATTAATTTAGTTTTAACGATCGAGGTGAACTCGGCGATATCTTTTTTGAAATTGTGTGATCTAGTAAGTAATTCTATAAATGCTGAACCTATAATAGCACCATTGGCTATTTCGCAGGCCATAGAAAATTCCTTTTGGCCCTTAATTCCAAAACCGATGAGCAATGGATTCTTAGCCACAGATTCTTTAACGGCAGCAACTTTAGAAAGCAACAAATCGGAGACTCCATTAACGCCACCGGTAGTTGAATTGGAAGATAATAAATAAAGAAAGCCGCCACTTGCTTCATCCAATTGCCTGATCCTTTCTGGACGCGTATCCGCGCTTATTAAAAAGATCACTTTAATATTTAAAGCTTCAGTAATTCTCCGGTGATACATTTCGAATTCCTCTAATGGGAGATCCGGAAGAATTACACCATCTACTCCTACAGCAGCACATTGCTTATAAAATTTTTCAATGCCGAATTGCATCACACTGTTCAGGTATCCCATTAGCAAAATAGGCTTTTTGGCCGTTATTCTTATATCTTTCAATTGCTGAAACAGTAAATTTAAATTCATACCGTTTTCCAAAGCCGTCAAACTGCTTTGTTGAATAACCGGACCATCCGCCAAAGGATCAGAAAAAGGGATTCCTATCTCTATCAAATCAGCTTCCGATTGTTCCAAGGCTTCCAAAATTACTGTAGTGTCCTTTAAATTAGGGAACCCCGCCGTAAAAAAAATAGAAAGTACGTTTTCTTTCTTCTGCGCAAATAATTTATCAATTCTGTTTTGCATACTTTAATTCATTTAAATAGTTAGTATAGGTTTCAAGATCTTTATCTCCTCTGCCTGACAAATTCAAAATAACAATCTCTTCTTTTTTGAATTGTAATTTACCAAGTGCGGCCAGGGCATGCGCACTTTCTAATGCCGGAATTATTCCTTCTTTTTTAGTGAGGTTCAGTGCCGCCTCTAATGCTTCTGTATCCGTTATTGAAATGTAGTTTGCTCTGCGTACCTCATTCAAATAAGCATGTACGGGACCAATTCCAGGGTAATCCAATCCCGCCGAGATACTATACGGTTCCGTGATTTGCCCGTCTGCTGTTTGCATTAAAATAGTTTTACTTCCATGAATTATACCTGCACTTCCAACCGAAAGTGTAGCTGCTGTATGTCCTGAATCAATCCCTTTTCCGGCGGCTTCCACCCCAATTAATTTTACATCCTCACTTTCCAGGAAATGATAGAATGCGCCCGCCGCATTACTTCCGCCTCCAACGCAAGCTATAACATAATCAGGGTTTTCTTTCCCTAAAATAGTTTTTAATTGTCCTTTAATTTCGTTACTAATCACCGATTGAAATCTCGCTACCATATCGGGATAAGGATGTGGACCTACAACCGACCCAATCAAATAATAGGTATTCTCAGGATTATTGATCCAATCACGGATCGCTTCGTTGCTCGCATCTTTTAATGTTTTACTTCCCGAATGAACAGAAACAACTTTAGCGCCTAACATTTTCATCCGCGCTACATTCGGAGCTTGTCTTTGAACGTCTGTTTCACCCATGTAAACAATGCACTCCATTCCCATTAAAGCGCAAACAGTAGCGGTGGCCACTCCATGCTGACCGGCACCGGTTTCAGCAATTATTCTTTTCTTTCCCAATTCTTTTGCCAATAAGATCTGTCCGATAGCATTATTGATTTTATGCGCGCCGGTATGATTCAGATCTTCACGCTTCAAATAAATATTGGTTTTATATTGCTCCGACAAGTTCTTAGCAAAGAACAAAGGTGTTGGCCGGCCAACATAATTTTTTAATAGCTCCGAGAATTCATTATTGAATTTTTCACTCTGACTTATCCCCAAGTATTTGCTTTTCAATTCCTCTATATTATTATAAAGAATTTCAGGAATGTATGCTCCGCCGAAGGAACCATAATATCCATTTTCAGAAACCCCGTATTTACTTACTGCTTTCATTTTAATTCATTTATAAATTGTTTTACTTTCGATGCTTCTTTCATTCCGGGAGAGATTTCAAATTTAGAGTTTATATCAATTCCGAAAAGTTGTTTCATCTTTAATTTTTTTAGGGCTTCAGTGCTCTCCGACGAAATTCCACCACTAATGAAAAAGGGAGTTTCAAGATTGTAACCAGACAACAATTTGTGATCGAAACTTTTTCCGCTTCCTCCATGGAACTCAGTTTTAGTGTCGAATAAAAAGTAGTCAATGCTTCCTACATATTCCTTCAATATTTCAAAATTAAATTCCGGATCCATTCCGAATGTCTTTATCACCTTTACATAAGATTTCAACTCTTTACATTGCTGCGGACTTTCATTGCCGTGCAACTGAACAAGATCGAGATCATGATGTGCTACTTTGTCCAATATTGAATAGGTGCACTCATTTACAAACACTCCCACTTTTTTAGCTTTAATACTTCTTACTTCATCAAATGATAAAGAGCCATTAAAATATCTAGGAGATTCCTTATGAAAGATAAAACCAACATAATCCGCGCCTGCAATAAGAATATTAGAAATATTCTCATAGTTTCTCAAGCCACACACTTTAATTTTCATGACTCA
>JAHEYE010000274.1 GCA_023251695.1 Sphingobacteriaceae bacterium
AAAGCAGAGTTCGCCACCATGCTCATCATAGCGCCAGGCACACCATGACCAGTGCAATCAATAGCTGCCGCATATTTGTAAGTCTCGTCTTCATGAAACCAATAATAATCGCCACTCACAATATCTTTTGGTTTATACATTAGGAACGAATTTGGAAATATTTGCTTCACTACTTCATCGGTTTGCAAAATAGATTCCTGGATCCGTTTGGCGTAAACGATACTGGCAGTTATATCTTTATTCTGCTCGGTGAGTTTTTCGTTTTGCTCAATGAGTTTCCGTTCACTGATTTTCTTTTCAGTAATGTCATAACCAATGCCAATTAATTGCTCATCGTTTAAATACGAAACATTCCACCGCACCCATTTCTGTCCGCCGTAAGATGTTTTTAGTAAATGCTCGAAAGTTTGCACCGATTTATTTCTGTTTTTAAATAAGTCTAAAATTTTACGTTTCACTTCAATACCTTCCGGCTTCGAGAAACGTGTTGCTTCCCACCAGTTATAACCCAACAATTCGTCGGATTTGTAACCTAATAATTGCTGAGCCGGTTTACTTACGTAATCGGCACTTCCATCGTTGTTTAAAACAACAATTAGTGCATTTAGTTTATCCAGGATCTGTTCCTGTATGTCAAGCGTTACCATGTGAATGGATTTTAGAGGTTTAAATAAGATGAAGAGAAAAAAGAGGCAATAATTAACACATACAATACGGTCGATTGATAAATCGCAACGTAATGTTCAGAATAATAATATGTGTGTTAAATTTCATTTCCTGGGACAAATGTAGATGTTTTTTTTGATTAATCTAGAAATTATTTTTTTAGCCACAGATTTCACGGATTTTCACAGATTAGTTTTACTATAAAATCTGTGGTAATCTGCGAAATCTGTGGCTTATTTTGTTCTACCTTTGAAGAAGCATGCCAATCAAACCCGACATAAAAGACAAAACCGATATCGAATTAATGATTCGCGCGTTTTATGGTTCTCTCTTAACTAATGAAATTATAAAACCTGTTTTTGCAAATACCGATTTTGAAGCGCATATGCCTCACATGATTGCTTTTTGGAGTTTTGTGTTATTGGATGAGGAAGGTTATAAAACTAATGTATTCGATAAACATGTAAACCTCGGCATAAAAGAAGAACACTTTGAAATCTGGCTACACCATTTCGAAAAAACCATTAACGATTTATTTGAAGGAGAAAAAGCGGAACTCGCCAAACAACGCGCTCAAACAATAGCTTTTACTTTTAAAGAAAAATTGAGGCAAATGGGGAAGATTTAATGGAAGATGCAAGAGGTAAAAGGGATAATGTAAATCGCAATATCACATATTCCATCATCCCTATTACATCTTCCATTTAATGAAGCACTGAACTTATCAAACTGATAAACTCTTTTCTTGTCGGGTCTTTTAAAAATTCTCCTGTAAAAGCTGAGGTTGTTGTAACTGAATTTTGTTTTTGTACACCACGCATTTGCATACACAAATGACTACATTCCATAACAACTGCAACGCCTTTTGGTTTTAAAGTATCCTGAATACAATCACGGATTTCATTTGTTAAGCGTTCCTGAACTTGTAAACGTCTTGCATAAGCATCTACTACGCGGGGTAATTTACTTAAACCAACAATATGTCCGTCGGGGATATAAGCAATATGCACTTTACCGAAAAAAGGTAATAAATGATGTTCGCATAAACTGTAAACCTCAATGTCTTTTACAATCACCATCTGACTGTAATCTTCCTTGAACATGGCAGATTTCAGAATCTCAGACGGATTTAAATCATACCCCTGCGTTAAATACTGCATGGCTTTAGCGGCGCGAATCGGGGTCTTTAATAAACCTTCACGCTTCTGATTTTCACCAACATCTTTTAAAATGTTTCTGTACATCCCCGAAATTGATTCGATCAGTTGAGGATTGTAGTGGTCAATTTTTTTATAACCGCTGTCTTCTATTTCAAATTCTTCGTTTAACATTATTTACCTCCAAAATATTCTACATAATTATTTTCTGTTTCAACCAATTTTACACAATGCAATTCTGCGCCCATAGCGTTTACTTTTGGTTTTAAAATATCCCATATAAAAATAGACACATTTTCGGTCGAGGGCAAAATATTGCTTAACCCACTTACATCGACATTCAGGTTTTTATGGTCCAGAATTTCGATGATGTCGCTTTTAATAAGGTCGCCCAGATCTTTAAGATTCACCACAAAACCGGTATCCTTATTTACTTGACCCTTTACGGTCACAAAAAGCTCGTAATTATGCCCATGCCAGTTTTCGTTGGCACATTTCCCGAAAACTTCAAGGTTTTTGGCTTTGTCCCAGGCATCGTTGCATAATTTATGTGCCGCATTAAAGTGCTCTTTGCGGGTTATGTAAATCATGAGGTAAATTTACATATTATAGCAAGGCAAAATGTCTTTTATTTGATTTTATTCTTTCAGTTTTAGATGGACAGGGGGTTAACTGCCTTAATTAACTTTCTGATTCAATCATAATTTCTTTCAGTCACTTTTTGGCTTGATCCAAAAAGTAACCAAAAAAATCAAGAAAATCCGATTCCCCGCACTTGCTACCCGCCTGCACGGATTTTCACGCTTGCCCACATTTCTCCATAAAGGCCTGTATAAATAGTAAAAAGGGCAGGAACAATAATTAATTTTTTTGTGATTCCTGGCAGTGATAGCGGTAAAGTTGAGGAAGCGTGGATTTGCGCATTTGTTTCAACTTTATCCGTGGTTTTGTGACTGCCTCTTGCACAAAAATCACCTTCAAGAATTACGAGGTTTTTGGTTACTTTTTGCCGGCACAAAAAGTAACAAAGCCTGATAGGTTGAAGATTGTTCAATTTTTAGATATATATTAAACGGTTGTCTTTATGTAGAATAAATATGCTGTATAATCCTTAACTTTACCCTATGCAAAAAATACTAATAGTATCCGCTACCAGACAAGAAATTGAGCCTTTTCTGGCGAAGTTTAAGGTGGAGCCAAAATACGAAACCGGTTTTTATACCAGCGGAACCAATCCCGGATTAGCCGTTTTAATTACGGGTGTGGGCATGGTGAATACAGCGCATTTCATTGGGCGTTATTTTTTGAGCGCTTTTAATATTACGATTAATTTAGGTATTTGCGGAGCTTTTAACAGGACCATAAAATTGGGTGAAGTGGTAAATGTAACGGAAGATTGTTTGAGTGAAATGGGCGCCGAAGACGGCAATGAATTTATAAAATATGCCGATTTGAATTTAGGCGGTACTAATAAATTTCACGCGCGATTAGATGATGAAATGGACATGGTGGATGCGCTTAAAAAAGTAAATGGTATTACTGTAAATACGGTACATGGTAATGAGGAAAGCATCAAGAAAACAGTAAAATTATTTAATCCGGATGTTGAGAGCATGGAGGGCGCCGCCTTTTTCAGAGCGTGCGAACATTTACCCGGGTCTTGTATTCAAATCCGTTCGGTTTCTAATTATGTAGAGAAACGTGATAAAAGCAAATGGGATATTCCTCTCGCGATAAAAAACCTGAATGAATTTGCAGTAAAACTCGTGGAGGATTTACAGAAATGAAGCTGACACTTGGTTTTTCTCCTTGTCCGAATGATTGTTTTATTTTCGATGCCATGGTGCATAAGAAAATTGATACAGAAGGTTTGGACTTTGATGTAGCGATGGAAGATGTGGAAGCGTTGAATCAAAGAGCAATTAAATCAGAACTCGATATTACTAAATTAAGTTTCCATGCATTTTTGTATGTTCAACAAAATTATATTTTATTAAAGAGCGGTAGCGCCCTTGGATTTAACTGCGGACCTCTTTTGGTTGGGAGCTCTGAGTTCGTAGTTCGTAGAATGCAAGAACAAATAAAAAGCAATGCCCAACTCCGAACTCCGAACTCCGAACACATTGCGATTCCCGGTAAAAATACGACTGCTAATTTTTTATTATCGCTTGCTTTTCCCAATGCAAAAAATAAAACTGAAGTTTTGTTCAGTGATATTGAACAAAGCGTGCTGGATGGAAAATATGATGCGGGATTAATAATTCATGAAAGTCGTTTTACCTACGAACAAAAGGGATTAAAGAAAATAATGGATCTTGGTGAGTTTTGGGAAAGTTTGATACATGCGCCTATTCCATTAGGTGGAATTGTGGCAAGAAGAAGTTTCGATAACGATTTACTCCAAAAAATCAATCGCGTCATTAGAAAAAGTGTGGAATATGCTTTTAAGAATGTGCCTGATGTAATGCCATACGTAAAACAACATGCGCAGGAAATGAGCGAAGAGGTCATGAAAAAACATATTGATTTGTATGTGAACGAGTACAGCATTAATCTAGGTGAAACAGGGATAAAAGCAATTCAGTTATTATTCAATAAGGCAGAAGAAATAGGGCTGGTAAAAAATACGGGTTTGTCTTATGTCATCGAATAAATTTTCGCCACAAAAACACTAAAACCCGAAATCAAACAAAACTTAATGGGGCTTTTAGTGAAATTTTGTGCTTTTGCGCTTTAGTGGCTATATGCTACCTTTACAGTTAAATAAAAACATGTCGAAATTTTTAATAGCGGGATTAGGGAATATCGGTGATGAATATGCCGGTACCCGCCATAATATTGGTT
>JAHEYE010000275.1 GCA_023251695.1 Sphingobacteriaceae bacterium
AAAAGCAAGTCACAAAAACATTTATGAAAACGAAAAAGGTCACTTCCATTTTAATGGACCCTTATAAAGAAACCTGCGATATTGACGAAAAAAATAATACCTGGAAAATGATGCCTGAACCATCAAAATTTGATGTGTTTAAAACAAAGGCGAATATCCGCGGACAAAGCACCGGTGAAAATCCAATGCAAAAGGCGAAAAAGAAGTAAAAAGCTAAATAATTCTAATCCCATTTAGACCAATATTTCTTTTCACGACCCTTTCTTTTGTATTTATAAATATATATATTTGATATAAGCTCAAATGCTCTTATCAAATGAAGAAACTCCTACTTTCATTAGCTTTAGTGTCTCTATTTTGCTTTGCTAAAGCACAAGGTCCGTATCCAAGTTCAAATATTAATTTGATTGGTTTCACTAATCCTGAAACTGTTTCTGCATCCGGTGTTAAATATTCCGGTTGCTGGGGTTATAACCAAACTGCAAAAAATAAGGAGTATGCTGTAGTTGGCTCGAGCCGCGGAACATATTTTATTGATATTACTGCTCCTGCTACACCAACTGTTTGCGATTATGTTGCAGGTATGTCAAGTCCGGGCGTTTGGCGTGAGGTGAATGTTTATGGTGATTTTGCTTATGTGGTGAGCGATAATTCGCCGCCAAATAGTTTTCAGATCATTGATATGTCTTATTTACCGGATTCCGTTCATGTGGTGCATAACAGTAATTCTGTTTATTTTGAAAGAGGTCATCAGGTTTATGTGGATGTGAATACTGCAAAACTTTACGTGGCCGGTATCCGTTTAGTAGGTGGAACAAGTGTGAACATGAGGGTTTACAGTTTAGCTACACCTTCAGCTCCGGTTTTGTTACGCACGCTCAGTCAGGATTATCCTTCCATAACTTATGTTCATGATATGCATGTACGCAACGATACAGTGTTCGCGTTTGCGGGAAACTCGGGAATGTATGCTTATAAATTAACTGCAGGTAATACTTTTACTGCTTTGGGTTCGCTAACCGGATATGTAGATGCAGGTTATTGTCATGCCGGCTCTATTACCAAAGACGGAAAGACGATGATTATGTGCGACGAAGTACCAACGGGTTTACGTATTAAAAAGAATGATATAACAAATTTGGGCAGTATGTCAGTTTCTTCTGCTTTCGAACCAACAAGCAATTCTCAATATGTTGCGCATAATCCTTATGTAATTGGAAATAAATATGCCTTAGTTTCCTGTTATCAGGATGGTCTTTATTTATATGATATTTCAGCAGCAGGTACACCAACTATAGCGGGCTACTTTGACACGTATCCACAAGGTGGTATAAGTGCGAGTAATAATTATGGTTCTTCTTCGTACGACGGAAACTGGGGTGCGTATCCGTATTTTAAAAGCGGATTGATATTAGCATGTGATATGCAGAACGGTGTTTTTATTTTAGGAGCGACTGCATTTGCACCTGCTGCTAATTTTAATACAGCTGCAAATATTTGCAGCGGTTCAGCAACAACTTTTACTGATGTTTCTACAAACACACCAACATCCTGGAGCTGGAATATGCCCGGTGCTTCGGTGACAACATCCACATTACAAAATCCAACAGTAACTTATATGACGGGTGGCGTTTACAGCGCAACTTTAATCGCTGCTAACGCGAGCGGAACGAATTCAGTGGTTAAATCTATAACGGTTACTGCCACTCCTACAGTAAGTACAGGAGGCTCAACCGGAGCTTGTGCAGGCGGTACTGCTAATATTACGGCAAGTGGCGCTTCATCCTACACATGGAATCCCGGTGGTTTAACAGGCGCATCGGTAATTGTTACAGTAACCACTACTACAACTTATACCGTAACAGGTGCAAATGGAACTTGTATGGGAAGCGCAGTAAAAGTAGTGACCATATCTCCTAATCCAACAGTCACAGTTAATAATGCAACCATATGTGCAGGATCTTCAGCTACTTTAGTTGCAAGCGGAGCTACCACTTATACCTGGAACCCCGGTGCGATTACAGGAAATGCGATTGCGGTCACACCAACTTCTTCAATTACCTATACGGTGAACGGATCAACCGGAGGATGTGTGGGTTCAAAAACCGCTGCAATTACAGTTAATGCTTTACCAAGTTTAACTTTATCAAGTTCATCAAACACAGCGTGTACGGGTTCAACAGGCGGTGTTAATTTAACTTTAACAGGAAATCCTGCGGGCGGTGTTTATTCAGGTCCGGGTGTTGTGGGTAATACATTTACAACGCAGTCAGGCGCGGGAACATATACTGCAACTTATTCTTATACGAATGCAAGTACAGGTTGTGCGAATTCAACTACAAAAACAATTACAGTAAGTGTTTGTACCGGAATTAAAGTTGTCGCGTCTTCAAACAATCAGTTTTTTGTTTTACCAAATCCTAACTCCGGACAATTTACGGTGAAGGGTGGGGAAGAAGAAATATTTGATGTAAGTGTTGTGAATGTAATGGGACAATTGATAAAATATGTTCCACAAAATAAATCTGAAGTGAAGATTGATTTAGGTGAAGTAGGAAAAGGAATTTATTTTATTCTGATCAACGTGAACGGTAGTTTCAAAAACCTGAAAGTGGTTGTTGAATAATTATTGCGCTACATTTTTCCGGTGGCGGAACATGGTTTTGATGGCCAATTGTACCCGCGATGTATCTGTTTTTGAATTTAAGCCACCAACAAATTGGAAAAATTTGCCGGGGTGCCGTAAAAAGGAAACAGAATAAAACATGGCAAAGCCAAACATGACATAAAGACTTAATTCAAACGAACTGAAATTTTTATTCGCCCTTCTCCAGTTTTCCATTTTAAGTGAATGTCCGAATAAGGGAATCATGTAAAAACTATCGCCAAGTTTTTTTGCCCATCCGGGTTCAAATTCTTTTTCCAGTTGTTCGGTACCGGGTAAAGGCATGTAATGATTCATGCCAACATCCTGAACACCGAGCCATGCCATTTTCGAAACCATTTTAATTGTTTTCCAGACATCCTTTCTGGTTTCATTCGGAAAACCGACAATAAAAAACACCTGTACTTTTAATTTGTGTTTTACTGCGGCGCGTACACTGGCGTATAAACTTTCGGCTTTTACTTTTTTCTTAATGTGTTTTCTTATTTCATCGCTGCCCGATTCGGGTGCATAGCCCATTTCTTTCATTCCGGATTTGTAGAGTAACTCCGCAACCTCTTCATCAATCACTTCAGAACGTGTTCCGGAAGGTAATTGCCAACTTATTTTCAAATCTCTTTTTATTATTTCTTCACAAAACTCTACTATCCATTTTTTCTGAATGATGGCCGTTAAATCCTGAAAAGGGAAATTAGTAACACCGTATGTTTTTATATTATATTCCAATTCATCAACAACCAGTTTTGGGTTACGCGTTACATAGCGGGTGGTCCACATATTGGGTGAAGTACAAAATGTGCAGGAGTAAGGGCAGCCTCTTGTTGCCAGCATCGGCATAATAGCTTGTGCATCTTCAATACGGAAACCGCTTTCGAACTGATTTTCTTTATAGATATTAATATTAAATAAATGCCAGGCGGGCAGTGGAATATCGTCAACATTTAAAATCCGGTTACGGCGTTCGTTCACAAAAATTTGTCCGTTTTTTCTATAACGAATTCCGTTAACACTACTTAAATCCGGAGAGTTGGATGAAAGCGCTTTAGCTAATTCTACAATAGTCTCTTCGCCTTCACCTGTTGCAAGAATATCTATGGGTGATTCTTCAAAACAAATTTCGGGCATCGCAGTTGCAAACTCGCCGCCTAAAGCCAAAGGAATCGTTGGATAACGGTTTTTTATTTTTTGTAATAATTCACGTACATGCGGCCAGTTGTGTGAAAACATTATGCTCACACCAATCATAACAGGTTTCTCTTCTATTAATTCAACTACCTCGTCGCTGTTAATTCCAAGAAGCCTGACTTTTTTATTAAAGAATAATTCATATTTATCCGGACCCAATCCAACCGCATCAATAACTTGAACATCAATCCCCGATTTTAATAATGAAGAAGCAAGATAAGCCGTGCCTAAAGGAAGAATAGGTTTGTTGCACGAAGCAGAATTAAGAGCAATAGCTTCGGCAGGACGTATAAGGCAGACTTTCATTTAAGCTAATATAGGAAATTAGACTGAAAAAGCCATGCTAATGAAGAACTAACTCTTCCTCTCAAAGATCATAATATAAGTCTGCGATTTTGGCTGGTAACGCTGCGCGCTTTCATCAAAAATATAAGTGCTGCGCTGCCCATCCACCATATCAACTAAACCGCAAAGTTTGTAATTGTCCTGAATGAATTTATTGGCCCACTGAAATACATATTGATCGGTATTAGGCTGAACAAATAAGGAGATCTGATGATTGAAGAAAATAAAATATTTCGGCTTGGCTTTTTCTACATCCGCCACAAACTCCCGCTGCCATACTTTGTGTTGCGGCACATTGTCGACAATTGCGGCAAAGTAAGCATGACGCGAGGGACATTTCTTTTTGGTATAAAAATAAATTTGCGGTTCAGAACCCATCACCACAATCTGGTCTTCGGGCTTTGCAACGCGGTTAATATAATTACCAATTTCCATAGCTTCAGGGAATGGAT
>JAHEYE010000276.1 GCA_023251695.1 Sphingobacteriaceae bacterium
TCTTATTAATATTCAATTTGCTGTGAAGAATGAGGTCGTTTATATTATTGAGGCTAATCCGCGCGCCAGCCGCACTGTTCCATTTATTGCTAAAGCATACGACGAGCCTTATGTTAATTATGCAACCAAGGTTATGTTACGGGAGAAAAAAGTAAAAGACTTTAAATTCAATCCACGCAAAAAAGGTTATGCTATTAAAATACCGGTATTCAGTTATGAGAAATTCCCTGAGATACAAAAAGAACTCGGTCCGGAAATGAAATCAACCGGTGAGGCGATATATTTCATTGACGATTTGTACGATGAGTATTTCCAGAACGTTTATAGCGAACGGAATTTGTACTTAAGTAAGTAGAGAGACTTAAAAGACTGAAGGGATTTGAGGGATAAAAGGGAGTAATTATAAAAAAATTGCCATTCAACTTGTTATTCAACCTTTCGACGGTTTTGGCTAAAATTAACGTTAAACGAATCCCAATTTTTCTGATATTTGCTTATCCCAAGGGGATTCCTTCGGAATAAACAAACGCCATGCGCGATATCATTTGGACAGTCATAATAATTTGGGTCATCTGGAGGCTTATCGCGGCTTTCCGTACCTTTTCGTCGGTTTCAGGCAGAGTTCAGAATAATGACGGAAATCAACAAAACTATCAGAATAATACGAGTCAGGATAAGGAAAGTACCCAACCAAAAAAAGGCGAATTAAAGTCTGACGCCGGGGAGTATGTTGATTATGAAGATGTAAAATAAAAGGTCAGAATTCTTTTATTAATTCTCTCAAATCTTCTATATTTAAACAATAATTCTAATTATTTAAAAATTTATAGTCATGAAAGTTTCAGTTATTGGTGCCGGAAACGTAGGTGCTTCTTGTGCAGAGTACATTGCGTTAAATAAAATCGCGAGTGAAGTAGTTATTTTAGATATCAAAGAAAATTTTGCTGAAGGAAAAGCATTAGACCTTATGCAAACGGCCACATTAAATGGCTTTAATACGCGCATCAGCGGAAGTACAAATGATTATACAAAAACAGCTAACAGCGATGTTGTTGTTATAACCAGTGGTATTCCGCGTAAGCCGGGAATGACACGTGAAGAATTGATTGGCATCAATGCAGGAATTGTAAAAACTGTAACGGAAAATGTATTAAAAAATTCCCCGAAAGCCATCGTCATCATTGTGAGTAATCCAATGGATACCATGACTTACCTGGCTTTAAAAGAAAGTAAATTAGATAAACACCGCGTTATCGGAATGGGAGGAATATTAGATAGCTCGCGTTTTAAATGTTATTTATCAATGGCGTTAAATGCTCCTGCAAGTGATGTGCAAGGTTATGTAATCGGTGGACATGGAGATACAACTATGATTCCTTTAACACGTTTAGCAACTTATAACGGAACACCGGTTTCAAAATACATGGATGCTGAGAAATTAAAAAAAGTCGCTGCAGACACAATGGTTGGTGGTGCAACTTTAACCGGAATGTTAGGTACATCAGCATGGTATGCGCCAGGAGCTTCGGTTGCTGCATTAGTTGACAGTATAGTTAACGATCATAAAAAACTTTACACTTGCTGCGTTGCTTTAGACGGCGAATACGGACAAAAAGATATTTGTATGGGCGTGCCTGTTGTAATTGGCAAAAATGGCTGGGAAAAAATAGTTGACTTCGGTTTAAATGATGAAGAAAAAGCAGCGTTTGCCAAGAGTGCAGATGCGGTGCGTAACATGAATAATGTACTGAGTGAAATTAAACCTGCTTAATAATTAGTTTATTAAAAAAGGGGAGAGTTTTCTCCCCTTTTTTATTTATCCAAAAACTTAAATTCTTAAAACATGAAAAAACTAATTTTAATTTGTGCAAGTGTAGTATTAGTTGCGCGTGTTGCTATTAGTCAGGATAACGGTGAATTTAAAACAAGAACATCAACTCCGAAAGAGTCACCAAAGAAGGAGAAAAAAGAAAAGAAAGAAGATAGTGATGATGAGAAAGCTTATGGTGAAAAAAAATTGGCAATCACGATTGGTTATGGATTCCCAAATCTTAACACAAATCTGTTTAAAGGATTAGTTGTAAACGCAAATAGTTTTAACGATCCATACGGCGATAATACTTACGCTTATAAAACAAGCTCTATCGGCCCTTCTTTTTTAAAAGTTGATTACGGACTTACATCATTGATAGGTTTAGGTGTTTCGCTTGGATATTCAAAAATAAACTTAACGGAGAATGAAACTTACAGGGATAATGTACTGAATCCTCTTACAGGGTTATATTCTACGGGTACTTATACGGATGAAACAAAATATGAGTTATCAAAGTTTTCGATAGGCGCACGTATAAACTTTCACTTTGGAACGGGAGCAAAATTAGATCCTTATGCAGGGGTGGCTCTGGGATATTCTATTAATCAATTAAAAATTTCTTACACAACTAATAACCCAAATGGCCCGACTCCTGCTAACTATTCAGGCACAGGAATACCTGTTCATTTTGCAATTACTGTTGGAATGCGGTATTATTTTACCAAGAATATTGGAATTTATGGGGAGTTGGGTATTGATAAATGGTCCCTCATTCAGGGCGGACTTGCTTTTAAATTTTAATTGTTTCCCGTGTTTGCTAATAAGAAACAAGCAAATATTATTTCAGTTGCAATTATTGCTTTAATTAGCTTATGTATTTATTACAGCTCACTTAACAATCAATTTCTGAATGATTGGGATGATGGAACTTATGTCACTACTAATACAGATATAAAACCGGCACCGAATGAAAGTCTGGCGAAAAATGCCTTTACAAAATTTTCCAATGGTCATTATCACCCTTTAACAACTATCAGTTACGGATTGGAATATAAATTATTTGGTTTGGAAGCAAAACCCTTTCATGTTTTTAATTTATTGCTTCATATCCTGAATGCGCTCCTTGTTTTTGCTTTCATTAAACTTTTAGCCGGAGATGTATTAATTGCTTTTATTACCTCCCTTTTATTTGCGGTTCACCCCATGCACGTTGAATCGGTAGCATGGATATCTGATAGGAAAGATCTGCTTTGCACGCTTTATTATCTTGGCGCTTTGTGCATTTATCTTTTGTATTTGAAAAAAGGGGGCAATAAACTGTACGCATTTACTTTTTTACTTTTTGTTGCAGCCTTGCTTTCGAAAGCCATGGCTATTACTTTACCAATTGTGATGTTAGTTATTGATTATTTTAAGGATCGGAAATTTTCTTCCAAAATAATTATTGAAAAAATTCCTTTTTTTATTTTATCGCTTATTTTCGGTTACCTCTCAATACTGGCGCAAAAATCAAGTGATGCCCTTGGCGATGTAGCAGCATTAAGCATTATCGACCGGATTGCCTTTAGTGGTTATTCGTTAACGATGTACATTATAAAACTTTTTTGGTTTCAAGGGCTCTCGGCTTTTTACAATTATCCCCTCCTTGAAAACGGAGCCTATCCATTAATCTATTATGTATTGCCTTTAGTGCTATTGGTATTATTTTTTGTATTGTTCCGTTTAAGAGAACTAAGGAAGACGATTATTTTTTCTTTTGGCTTTTTTATGGTCACGATTGGATTGGTGCTGCAAATTATTCCGGCGGGTAATGTAATAATGGCCGACAGATATACATACCTTCCGTATATTGGTTTGTTTTTTATGCTGGCTGTTTTTGCAAAACAACTTATGGGTAAGTCGAAAAAGTATACATATGCTGTTTCTGCTATTTTGTTTATTTACGCCGGGGCTTGTTCTTACTTTGCTTTTGCAAGAACAAAGGTATGGCACGACAGTATGACTTTGTGGAGCAATACCATTAAAAACAATCCGGATGCGGCTTTGCCTTACAACAACCGCGCTGTCTTATTTATTAATGCTCAGCAATTTTCATTGGCTTTAGCAGATTTAAATAAAGCGGTTGAAATAAGACCTTCATATGTTAACGCTCGGTATAACCGTGGTACCGTTTTAATACGCTTAGAAAAGTTTAACGGAGCTATTCAGGATTTTACTTTCGTTAGTCAGCACGAATGCCGCGACATTGTTTCTGTTTATATGTACAGGGGTGATGCTTATATGCGTTTACAAAATTACCTTAGTGCAATTGGCGATTTTTCTTCAGCCATTCAAAACAATCCGGGCCTTCAGCAGGCTTATTACAACAGGGGTTTGGCATATTACACAATAAATAAGTTTCAAGAGGGGGCAAGTGATTTTAGTGCCGCCCTTAAACTGAATCCCGGTTTTACGCAAGCTTATTATTTGCGTGGCTTATCGTTTTATAAATTGCAGGATTTTAAGCAAGCTTATGCAGATATTTCTTACGCGGCAAAAATGGGTTACCGTGTTAATCCTAATTTAATAAGCGAAATAAATAGTAAGCTTGCCCAATAATCAAAAGGGCAGGTAAGGACTTAATTTTTTAAGCAACTCCTCATCTGAAATACAAATCCGCAGATGTTCTATTTTTGTGATTGCTCCGTTTTTCCTGCGGTAATTAAATATGGTTTTAGTGTCCTCGTAACTGATGTATGGATGGGCATTCAGTTTCTTGAAATCCTCT
>JAHEYE010000053.1:0-13115 GCA_023251695.1 Sphingobacteriaceae bacterium
ATTGTCTGTTTGGTATTTCTTGGGCCGAAAGTTTATTATTGGAAAGATGTGCGAAGGCGGTTATGTCGTTATAATAGAAGTCTTTTCCGGGATTTACCATTTCAAATTTTCCCTTGGGAGAAATGTCATTTAAAAATGCGATAATAAATTCGGGAATTTCCTGTAAGGTTTTTTTATCAATTAATTTTTTCGCGTCAACATCTTTAATAAGTCTTTCTTTAGTATTATATCTCCAGATAATCATCGAATCCACTTTGTATTTTCCGTTTTCAATTGAAACACTTGTAAGTGGGCCCCTAACTGTATTATTCTCATCCTGAACATTGGTTTTAATGCAAGCAAAGAAAAAGAGGAAGGAAATTGCAGCGAGTAAAAAATAATTAATTGTTTTCATAATAGTAGTTTTAAAGGGTTTCAATTATTAGCAGCCGTCACCATTGTAAAAAATAGAAGAAATTTTGAAGTCCTGTTTCACTTTTTCTCCTTTTGCGTTTACAGCGGGTTTCAATTTCGGTATCTTATAAATTTCTTGTAAAAACAAATTATCCAGTTCTGGTTTGTTCGACGATCGGTATATTTTAGCATTTATTATTTTTCCCCCTTCATCAACAGTGAAATTGGCCGCCATTCTTGGGGTTCTTTTCGAAGTATCAGCCGCGCTGATTTTTTTAGTAATGTTTTCTTTTATATAATTTAAGACTTGCGTATATCCTCCCGGAAACTCAGCTTCCGTTTCGGGAACAACGGCAGCCTTAAAGCGCATGGTTTTAATTCTTTCATTTCCACCGATGGCGTAGGTAGTATCTTTGTATTTATATTTTATTTTAATGCTGATTTCAGTGTTGAGGTCGGCGGAATATAAAGCATTTTTTTGTTCTCTTGTTAATCTGTCTGTGGTGCTTTCTTCCGATAATATCTGACCATTTGAAATTATCATTATGTTAATAGAAACAAAATCAATAATCGTATTCCAATGAGTAGGACAATTAGGGATAATGTCGCCTATGACTTCAGCTCCGTATAATATTTCTTTATTAATGGGTGGTGTAAAATTTCCGGCAAATGCATCTCTGGTATTTTGAGAAGAAGCATTAATAAAGAGAAGCGATAGAAGAAACCCAAGCAGACTAATTTTCATGTCATTGTTTTTTATTTGAAAGTACGAAATCATTTAGATTTGGCCGCTTTAATCGCCAGTACATATTTATAAACCGCGTCTTTTTGTTCTGAGGTAATTTGTGCCTTGTAAGCCATTTGATTAATAATGTTCATCCAGTTCCAGTCAGGTATCTGATAAATATTTACGGTACCGTGACAAGATGTGCAGGCTTTACCGGTATAAAGTGTATAACCCTCCCTTAATTTTTCAAGCGTTAAATCAGAGAACTTAGGCTGAATGGCTGCCAATTCTTCATCACCGGGGAAATAAATTCCATCGGCTGACTTCGCAGGCATATATGGTCCTGCAGCAGTTGGTAAGGCCGGAACAGTTACTGTTGGCACAGTTGTGGTCGGCGTATTGACGGCAACAGGCTTCGTTTCAGCGGATGATGTGGTAGTCTTTTTAGAAGTATGACAAGCCACAATAAGCAAAGCAGCAGATACAATTAAGGGGATTTTGTTAGGTCTCATGTTACAATTTACCCTATTGAATGCCTAAAACGGCAATTCGGAACAGATAATTAGTAAATTTTGGCTTTATAAGAGCCGGATTTAACAATTAAGGAAGGAATTTTTTAATCTAGTTAACCGGTGAAGTCGTTTCGACCGCAGGAGTTTTTGCGCGCTTTGTATATGAGCCCAAATGTGTTGTTAAGCCAATGATGCTTGAAGTGCCTGTTATATTATATTTCGTAAATGCATAGCTTAAAGCAAAACGGTTAATTTTAATCCCAAAACCAAATGTCAATCCACTGGCTGTCCGCTTATCGGGAAGCATCATTTCTTTATGCAAACGGTAATTGTAACCTAACCGCAAATTAAAATTCTTTGTTAATACAACTTCTAGTCCGAATGTCATGTGGCGTGCGAATTTATCCGTTCCTTTTTTTGTTTTATCACTGAATTTTTGCCATTTTGTTTTTTCTTTTGGTGTTTCACCAAACAAATTTGTGCTTTCTGTTTCTGCAAGCGGACTGGTATATGTTAGGTCCCATTTACGTAAATTATCATAAACAAATACCAACCGAAAAGGTGCTTTTTTTACTTTGTAACTAAATCCTAATTGGGTTGTAAGTGGTAGTTTTATGGTATCGTTGTTTTTGTCGTATGGTTTCCAGATGACCCCTGCATTTTTTATGACTGCGGAAGCGGTAAATCCGCTTTTATGAGCCCAGGTTATACCTAAATCAACTGCATTGCCAAATGATTTATAAATGTCGTAATGCGAATAAATGGTTTTTAGTGTTGCGCCAAAACTGAAACTGGTATCTTTTAAACGGCGGGCAAAAGTTAAGTTTAATGAATAATCAGCCGCATTAAAATTGCCTTCTTTATTATCAAATTCATCGCGCTTATCAAATTTTCCGTAATTAAAATACTGGATTCCTGCACCTACCGTCCCGATATCTTTAAAATGATAAGCATAAGCAGCATTACCAAAGTTCATGTCGGCAATATAGTTGCTATAATTAACAGCTACTTGCTTTACGCAATGTTGATTCAAAAGCGCCGGATTGCTATAACTTAAATTGATATCATCACCCCAAATACTCATGCTGTTGCCACCTAAAGCTGCAGCTCTCGCCGGCATTGGAATTTCAAGAAAACGGTAAGTGGTAGGTCCGCCAATTTGCGATTTAGCACTGATAACCAGGGAGAAAACAAAAAGTATTGAGAGTGATTTTTTCAATTCTACTTTATAACGCCTAAAGATAGAATTTATTGTACCAAATTACTTTACTGGACAACTATTTTATGACATTCGCGGACTGAATGCCCTTCTAATACACAATAATAAAGGCCTTTAGTGTTATCGGGGAAAGTATAATGGTTGGTAGTTGAATCGAGTTGTATTATCATTATTTGCTGACCGATTCCGTTATAAATAGCCAACGTATTAAAACCATTAGCTAAAGAGTAGTCTTGAGAAACATAAATAGTCTTTTCGATAGGATTGAAAAAAACAGTTGGGGATAAACGCACATCATTTTCGAATGCCAAGAGTTTAGAGTAGGCATATGATTTATCTTTATCAATAATTTTTAGGCGGTAGTACACCGTTGTGTTTGATATTTCAGGGTCACTAAAAGCATATTTTTTATTATAATAACTCTCACCTGCGGCCTTAACTTCACCAATCCGGATAAATGAAATTCCATTGTCAGATTTCTCTATTTCAAACTTATCACCATTTTTTTCAGTAGCTGTTTCCCATTTTAATTTTACATCGCCTGAATTACCGGCTAACGAAAAATCTATTAATTCTATTGGTACTATTACAGGTGTTGAAAGGGTTATATCATCCACTGCAATAGAAGGATCTGTTCCTACCCCGTTACCATTATTTACCCATCGGAATCCAATTTTTACGTTGGCATTATTATTGGCAGAGGCAGGAAGAGCAATAGAATATGCAGTCCACAACCCTTGTATTAACCCGGTACAAACAACATTGCCGCAGCATAATGTTTTTGCAGGATCGATAAGCAGGGTCCAAATTGCGCCATCGAAATACCAAAGGGTAGCATTATCAAAAGTGCCCTGGCCGAATTCCATGTAATTAAACGCAAGGGTAATGGTTGTTTTCCCTGTGCAATTGATAACCGGACTTTCAACCCTTTTATCGGTGGCATTCGCTGCACCGGTTTCATTATATGAAGCTCCGAGGTCAAGAAACAAACCTGTTGAACCTATGTGAAGTGTACGGTTTTGAGTACCTCCACATCCCGCCCCGCAAACACCAACACCCATACCTCTTTCTTTTGCGCTAACGAACCAGGCATTGGCGCTCGAATTGTTGGTTCCTGTATTGGTGACTGCCCATGCTCCATTACCGCTGTTAAATCCAATGGCTGATAGGCCACCGGAACAGGTTGTGCCAAAGTTCTCCGTCCAGAATACCTGCGAGTGAACCGAAAACGCGAAGAAGTATAGCAATATGAATATTATTCGGTTCATTAATTTAATTATTGCTTCACTATTTTTCTGAAAGTTCCATCAACGTTCAGAAAATAAATCCCCGCAGGAAATTCAGAAATATTGATGGTTTCCGTTGCTTTACTTAACTCCTTACTTAAAACAACCTGTCCGATTGCATTAAGGATTGTTAAATCACAAAGTTTATTTGTATTGCGTACAATGTGAATCACATCATTCGCCGGATTAGGATAAATTTTTACCGAACTATTTTTTTGTATAGAAGAAACTCCCGTTGCTAATTTTTCACCTGTGAGCATTACATTATCCACCAACCATGAGTCGGTTGATGAACTAGAGCGCCCGGTCATTCGGATACTGATCTGATTAATGCTTCCGGGAAATACAATTTCACAAAAGCTATAGCCTTCGGTTGTTTGTAAACCACTATTAGTAGGGGCAAACACAACTTCACTTTGCGGCTGGTAATAAACTTTTGCAACGCCGGTTGCTGCATAGGGCCACCAGCTATTATTAGCCACGGCTCCTCTTATTCTTAAACGGCTGTAAAATGGTCCCCCATTAAAACTAACTTCAGTTAATACATAATCTAAATTATCAGGACCACCACCTGTACTGATCAAATTCATGGCAGCGAGACTAAAATGCGCACGTATACTGTCGTACCCCGCCGGAATATTAATTGTAGTAAAAGTGAGTATTAACCCGGCACTTTGTGTTGTACTTTCCCACGAACGGGTATTTCCTATGCCGGTTGGACTATTAGAAGGCGAAGAAGCTGCCGGACTAACACCCATAGTATTATAAACGACCGGACCTGTAAACGGCCAATTTGGGGAATAAACTACTGTATCAAAATTCTGCATGGCTAAAGTATCAATTGTTAATTGAGAATGAGCCGTACCGAAAACAAATAATGTAATGAGGGTGAGTAAAAGTCTTTTCATGTAAATTTTATTTTTTTGGTTAAATAAATTTACGGAAAAAACTTCTTGTTTTTACAAGATGTTTATAACAGATATGTTAAAACCTACGGCCAAGACATTATAACTCTGGACTTAAGTCCAGAGTTATAATGTCTTGGTTAGCATCAACGGCGAACTTTTCATAATTGTCGGTAAAAGATGATTCTGTGTGATGTTTTTCCTGATTCTTTATGTAGGTTCTAACCCGTCCGAGATGCGATTCACTCACAGAGCTTGCATAGTAATCAATAGCCCATTCAAATTTTTCCCGAGTCAGGTTTTGTTTATTAATCCAGTATGCAGATTCACCCTTGATAAGCTTTAAGGTTTTGGCAATACTTGTATCAGCACTAAGACATATCAAACAATGAAGATGTTCAGTGTGTCCGTTAATGGAATCTATATAGATGTTTTTAGTTTTAGCATTTTCTTTTATGTGTGCAATCACTTTTGATTTTATTTCTTTCGTGAGGTAAGGGTAACGGTACTTGGTACCCCATGCAGCGTGTATCCATACTCTTGTAAATGACATAATTTTATCTAACTGACAAATTGAGACATCAAAAGTAATATGAAATAAGTTGGATGCTTGCTACAAATTATAGCAATCTGGGACTAAAGTCCCAAAATCCGTAGAGATTTTTATAACCCGGGACTTAAGTCCTGGGTTATAAAAACACCTACTTCTGTTGGAATACATTCGTCTCCACCCAGCCTTTGCCCCAGTCTTCGAGTTCTTCTTTAGTCCAAAGTTGCGGATAGAACACCCGTTTTTGGAAACGGGGAGGAAGGTATTTTTGCCAGTTAGTTCCGCCTGTTGCAGCAATATCTTCGGTGTTGGCTTGTAAATAACGTACTGCAGATTTATAATGCACCAGTGGCCAATTGATGTTTACATTCACATCTAATTGTTTAAGTGCGTTAATAAGGTTTTGATTTTTTTGTTCTGCTTCAGGTAGCGCTTTATATTTTGCCCATAAATTTTTCGATTTATATTCATTCGCCAGCGCAATGAATTTTGCGGAGTATTTTTTTTCGAATTGTTTTAAAGTCAATGTTTTTTTACCGGTCGCTAATTCGGTTGCGCCTTTATTCCAATAAATATCCTGAAACATTTCTTCAATTGTTGAATTTTTTCCTGCGTAATTGGCACGTACATCTTTATCTACAAGATTAATGAAATCAGTTGAGCAAATTTCAATCATGCGGTATTGTGCACTCTGAAATCCACTGGCAGGTAACAAAGCCATGCGGTAACGCAGAAACTGTTCTTTCTCCATCCCGTTAATCATTATCTCGAACGATTTTGTAAGCGCTTCAAAATAACGGTTAATGCGCACAATACGTTCTGCAAAAAAGCCGGTGTCTATTTTCTCTTTCCATCCCAAAAGTTGCCCATTAGGTAAAATATCCGGACCATTATTCGCAATCTGGTTGAATTCGTGCAGACTTAACTTAAAATATAATTCCGTGATTTGATGATACATGATGAAAATGACTTCATCCGGAAAATCAGTTTTCGGATTTTGTAAAGTAAGTAAAGTATCAACTTGAGTATAGTCCCAATAGGTAAGATAATTCGATAATAACAAACCGTCAAGATAACCATTAAGATCTTGTCCCATTTGGGCATATTTCTCTTCGAGTAATTTGATTTTTTGTTCAATATTTGCATCCATGGCTTTCGGTTTATGTGGTGAAGATAAGTAAAGCTTAAATTATTAATGTGACTTACATCATTTTTTTCTTTTTCAGAAGTGTATTATACAGACTTTCAACATCCTTAGTTAAGCGTTGATATGAAAACTGAGTTAATGCCTGATGTTGTCCGTTCTTAGCTTTAGCTGAAAAGCTCTCAAAATTATCAACTGCATTTAGCATTCCGGAAATAAATTCTTCAGGTTTATCTTTATCACAAAGCAAACCGCAATCTTTATGTAAAATATCAGCAGTACCTCCGACATTGGTGCTCACTATAAATTTTCCTGCGGCCTGGGCTTCAATTAAACTTACAGGGGTTCCTTCATTTTTTGAACTTAAGGCAACCAGATCCAATCCTGCCAAAGCCCAATCAGCATTTTTAATCCAGGAAGTAAAACAGAATAATTTATTTCCTGAAGCTTCGTTGGTAAACGGTATTTTTTTACCGATTAAATAATTTTGTAGTTGTTGCCGTGTTTCGCCATCACCGATGATAAAAGCCCTGATTTTTCTCTTTGTGTTTTGTGCAGTATGTGCTACCGCATCAATAAAAAGTTCATGATTTTTTACCGGCGCGAGGCGGCCAATAATCCCTATCGCAATTTCATCATCCTTCAAATTATATTTTGCGCGGAATTCTTTCCGTTTCTGATTCATGTTTTGCGTGAACCTTTCCAAATCAAAGCCGAGGTTAATCACGTGTGTTTGTTCAGCTTTGCATACTTTAAAAATTTCAGTTAATTCTTTTTTCTGAATGTTGCTGATGGCAATAATCGCATCTGTTCTTTTCGCTAAATATTTTTCGATGAACTTAAAAAAAGAAGTTTTCAAAGTCCCGAAGTACGAATGAAAAACATGTCCATGAAAAGTGTGAACAATAATCGGAACTTTACAATTTAGGGCGGCCAAACGTCCAATAGCGCCTGCTTTTGAAGCGTGTGTATGAACAATATCAGGTTTGTATTCCTTGATAATTTGTTTTACGCGTTTATAAGCGGCATAATCATTTCTCAATCCGATGCTGCGCTGTAATTCTTCAACAATGATGGGATTTAATCCTAAACTTTCAGTAACGTGTAAAGCACTTTCTTCACCTTCCTCTTCGGCTCCTCCAATAATTAGCGTTTCAAAATCGGAAGACATGTATTTGCCCAAATAGGCAACATTGTACACAATCCCTCCAATATTAAAACGGTTTATTATACTTAGAACTTTGATTGGCATCCTGATTACGAATTTGTACGAATATACGAATTAAGAATTTGGAAGAATAAAGCTTTTAAAGTTCTCTTTCCAATTCTGAAGAACAATCAAGGCCCATATTTTTGCAGGCGAGTCGCCGGGATTATTGCTGTAAAGCTTTTGTTTTAATTTCAGAACTGCGGTGTAATCAAAAATATTTTCCCCTTTAATCCTTTTTTCACTCAGCCAGTTATTTTCAATTTCGTCTTTCAGATCTGTGCTCAGCCATTTCCAGAGGGGTAATTCAAATCCTTTCTTTTCCCTGTTTACGATTTCGGGCGGTAACAAATGCTTAAATGTTTCCTTAAGAATTAGTTTTTGTCCTGTTTTTGTTATTTTTTTATTTTCGGCTAAATTCATAGCGAACTCAACAATTCTATAATCCAGGTAAGGATTTCTTATTTCCAAACCATGCCGCATACTCATCCTATCAGCTTTTACAAGCATGTCATCTGGTAAAACAATTTTTAAATCTGCATAATTCACCGGATTGAAATCTTTCTGATGGAAGGCCTCAGTAAATAACTCTGAAAATGTATTGGTATCTTTCTTAATTAACAGATCCATCACTTCTTTTTCGCTACTGATAGAAGCCCAGTTCATATAGCGCTCCATCGGATCTAAATTAGCTGATTTTGAATAACGTTTTAACTGACGGATCTTATTTGAAGAGCTATCATTCCGTGAATCAGAAAGTAAAGCAGCAACCGGACTCAAAATGGGAGAAACCAATTTTGAAATAAAACTTCTGCTTAATAATTCTGCTTTATGTTTGTTGTATCCCATAAACAATTCATCGGCACCATCGCCCGACAAAGCAACTTTTACAAACTGACGGGTGTATTTACTAAGAAGATAAACGTTAAATGCTGAAGAATCGGCAAAAGGTTCATCTACACTTTGTAAAAATGGATGAATGTGATCGAGAAAATCAATATTTTTTAATTTAAACGTGTGATGTTTTGATTTTATATGGTTGGCAACTTTCTCAGCGTAATTTGTTTCATCAAAAAATGGTTCATCTGCAAAACCGAGACTGAATGTATGCAGATCGGTATGATTTTCTCTAGCTAAGGCCGAAATAATGGATGAATCAACACCTCCGCTTAAAAAACAACCTACAGGAACATCTGCATTCAGCCGGATCTTAACCGCATCGGATAATAGATCTTTCAGCGAATCTTTTTTTTCTGCTTTTGGAATTTTATACCAGGTGCTTACATTGACTTTTTTATTTTTCACAGAGATAAACTCCCCAGGTAATAACCTGAAAACATTTTGGAATATGGTTTCCCTTCCGGAGCAATAATTTAAACGTAAATACGAATGAAGCACGTTATTATTCAAAGCTTGCGGTCCGCATAAAATCAAAAGCGCTTTCAGTTCAGACGCAAAAACCAACTTTTCATTATCCTGAAAATAATAAACAGGTTTAACGCCGTAACGGTCGCGCACTATAAATAACTCATCTTTTTTCGAATCATAGAATGAGAAGGCAAAGAATCCGTTTAGTTTATTAAGGCATGAAATATTCTGTTTATCAAATAGCTTAAAAAGTATCTCCACATCACCAGTCGTTTTCAATTCACCTGTTTCATTCTGCAGATCCTTATAATTAAATATTTCTCCGTTATAGATTAGCGCTTTTTCCCCGGCCTCGTCCAGAAAAGGCTGATGGCTTTTTTCACTCAGATCAAGTATACTTAAACGGGTGTGAAAAAAAGAACAGTTTTTAAAGGAATAATGGGCTTGAAAATCAGGACCACGGTGTTTAAGTGCTTCGGTAACAAGTTGGGTTTGTTGTTCGTCACATGTTCCGGCGTTTTTAAGAAAATATATACCCGCAATTCCACACATAGTTTGGTAAAAATATGATTTTTACTCTTAAAAATTTAATTAACTTTAAAACCTGATTATGTTTAAAAAACCGCTTCTCCGAATATTTATTTTTTTGTTTCCGGGAGTGCTTTTGGCGCAATCCTATCGTTTTAAGCATATTACCAGTGAAGATGGTTTATCTACAAATTTTGTAAGTTCCATCTTAAAGGATAGTCAGGGTTTTATGTGGTTTGGTACGCAGGATGGTTTGTGCCGTTATGATGGCTATCAGTTTAAAATTTATAAAAATGCGCTTGAAAATAAAAACTCGCTTTCATCATCGGATATTACCAGAATTTATCAGCATAGTGATGGCATGTTGTATATTGGTACACGCAATGCCGGTTTAAATATTTATAACCCGTATAAAGATTCTTTTGAGAGAATAAAGTTTAATATCGGTAAAAAATTAATTTCCGAACTTAAAATTAATTGTTTTCTAAAGCTGAGTGAATCGGAGGTATTAATCGGTACCGATCAGGGAATTATATCCTTCGATTCGAAAACAAGGGAATCCAAAGAAATCGGATTTTCCGGCAAACGGTTTGAGATTGTAAACTTGTATAATTATAAATCAAAAATCATTGCCGCCACGGAGGGTTGGGGACTTTGGTACTTAACGGAGAACCGCCAGTTTAAAAAAATCAAATTAATTCTGCCTCCGAGCTTAAGGATTGATCCGGCAGATATTGAAACCGTGAACTCCATTACCGAATTTAACGGTAAACTATTTTTAGCGACCTATGGCGGTGGTGTTTTAAAAGTGGACCCGGAGAGTTTTGTCGTTGAAAAAGCATTCAGGTTTGGGGAGCAGGATAGAAAAATTAATTTTATTGAGGAAGTAAAAATAATTGATGATTATCTGCTGGCCATTTCACGCGGTGGTGGAATTAAACTTGATCTGAAAAATGAAACATTTCTGGTTTTTAATAAGGAAGAAAGCAACAGGTACAGTATTAACGACGATTACCTGACAACCATTTATACCGACGAACAAAAAAATATCTGGTTGGGAACTTTTTCGGGTGGTGTAAATGTTTCATTTTCGCAAACACAAAAATTCCCGAATCTTCCCAAAGTTATTTCGGAGCAATTGCAGCATACATTTTCGGCTTACGACGATGGAATGGATATATGGATTGGCGGGGAGAAATTGCTTAAAATATTTAATCCGGAAACAAAAGAGGTGAAAGATTTAAGTAATGTAATAGGGGATAATTACATTTTATCGATGACCGGCGATAATGAGGGAAATATTTGGGCGGGTACCTGGGGTGTTGGTGTTTTCAGCTATAATAAAACAAGCGGGGCAAAGGAAAAATTTTTAGGTGACGAATTGGGTGGTACGGTTGTTTCGGTATGTTTTGATAAAAACAGAAAATTATGGATTGGTTCATATGGTGATGGCCTCTTCATACTAGATCCTAAAACAAAAGAAATAAAAAATTACACCGAGGCCGATGGCTTGAGCGGTAATAAGATTACGGCAATTTGTAATGATTCGAAAGGAAATGTTTGGTTGGGAACCGATGGGGGCGGGGCATGTCTGATTAAAGGTGGCGATGTAAGTAAAAAAGAAAACTTTAGTAAATATATGTTTTCTGAAAGCGGAAACTCAATAGGTTCAAACATTGTTTATTCTGTTCTTGAGGATAAAAATTCTAATATATGGTTTGCTACAAATAATGGTTTAAGCAAATATGACTTAGCCGGAAAAAAATTCACAAATTATACGGAAAAGGATGGTCTCTCAAACAATTTTGTTTTCGCCGTTTTAGCGGATAGCACGAATAATATTTGGATGAGTACGAATAAGGGTGTTACAAAATTCAATCCGGTTATTGAAAATGTAAGTGGCTCGGCATTTAAAAATTACGATCAAAAAGACGGTTTACTCAATAACGAACACACCCAAGGGGCTTACACTAAATTGAAAAACGGCAGCATGTTATTTGGTGGTGTGATGGGAATAAATATTTTTAATCCTCAAAACATTAAAGAAAATAGCCATTATCCACCGGCCTATATCATCAGTTACAAGCGCGGTGGTAAAAACATTGAAACGGATACAACCATCACTTTTAAAAAATATTTAAAGTTGAGCTGGCGCGAAAACTTTTTTCAGTTCGAGCTGGCTGCATTAGATTATAATTCGCCCGGTGAAAATAAATACATGTATATGCTCGAGGGCTACGATGCCGATTGGTCGGCACCAACCAACGTACGCTACGTTTCTTATACCGAATTACCCGGAGGGGATTATGTATTTAAAGTAAAAGCCGCTAATGACGATGGCATTTGGAATGAGACGCCTAATTACATTTATATTAAAGTGGTACCGCCATTTTGGAAAACGCCTTTATTTTATGTTATAGTTTCTGTCTTAGGTTTAGGAATTATTATTCTATATACCCAAGTAAGAACGCGCGCGATCAAGCGAGAAAACAAAATTCTCGAAAATAAAGTAGCTGAGCGGACCAAAGAATTAGCAGAAAAAAATGCCGACATAACAGCGAGTATAGAATATGCCAAACGGATTCAGGAAGCTATTCTTCCGGCGAAAGACCATATTTTTTCAAAATTCAATAATGCATTTATTTTATATAAACCAAAAGATATTGTAAGTGGCGATTTTTATTGGTTTGGTGTTAAGAACGGCTATAAAATATTTGCGGCGGTAGATTGTACGGGTCATGGTGTTCCCGGCGCATTCATGAGTATGATAGGCCATAACATTTTAAATCAGGTGGTGATAGAAAACGGAATTGTTGATCCTGGAAAAATTTTAAATAATTTACACAAAGGAGTTCAACAAGCCTTAAAACAAGGACAGAATCAGGTAAATACAAACGACGGAATGGACGTGTCGATGCTAAGCATAAATGAATCAACGGGTGAGGTATTGTGGGCGGGTGCTTTCAGGCCGGCCGTTATTGTTAGGGCCGAAGGAAATCTGGAGAAGATTGATGGCAATAAACACTCTGTAGGAGGAGCGCAAACGGATATAGACAGAACTTTTTCAACGCATAAACTCGACTTAAATAAAAACGATACAATTTACTTATACTCAGACGGATACGCAGACCAGTTTGGAGGAGAAAAGGGTAAAAAATACATGGTAAAACGCTTTAATGATTTACTTTGTGCCATTCATGATTACAGTATGGCAGAACAGCAAAAAGAGCTTGAAAAAGCCTTTGAGGACTGGAGAGGAAACCATGAACAAATTGA
>JAHEYE010000053.1:13215-16352 GCA_023251695.1 Sphingobacteriaceae bacterium
AATACATGGTAAAACGCTTTAATGATTTACTTTGTGCCATTCATGATTACAGTATGGCAGAACAGCAAAAAGAGCTTGAAAAAGCCTTTGAGGACTGGAGAGGAAACCATGAACAAATTGATGACGTTTTAGTGGTTGGAATAAGATTTTAAACCCGGATTTTAGAGATTGAGGTTTAAGTATACAGGTTCGTTTTTAATTAAAATAGTATTATATTTGCTTATCATGAAAAAAATAAAATTTTTATCTGTTTTAGTTGTCGCTTCGTCAATGTTTTTGGTTTATTCATGCAAGAAACAAACAAAAGACGTAGATACTGAAACACAATCTGTGGTGGATAATGCCATCTGTGAACAGGAGTTTATGCAGATTCAACCTACTACAAATAATTTAGCCATTAAAACAAAAGGAACCAGCGCGCAACGGTTAATACAAGACTTACAGCTTGCATCAGGTGGTTGCGATTCCTTAAAATATTTAAGCGGGGATACCACTTACGTTTCACTTTCAAATCCTCCGACCTATGAATTCGATTACGGAACTTGTCCGGCTGCCATTGTTGATGGGGTTGTACGCACAGGTAAAATCTGGATTCGTTATTTAGGCCGTCCTAACATGATTGGTAAAAAAACCATTATTAAGTTAATGAATTATAAAGTAAATGGAACTATCACTTACTCTTGCGACAGCATCGTTGTAACCACAGTTGCCAACTCGGTTGGAACAAAACAATGGAATGTTCAAATCATTAATGGTGTATGTACAGGCAGCGGATGGAATATTAAATATTCTTCTAACAAGGACATCACTTTAAGCACCAACAGTACACTGGTTTTAAATGATGATGTGGTAACAGTAACCGGCAGCGCAAATGGTACCAACCGCGATGGCCGTGATTTTACTGTAACAATTAGTGGAATTACCAAGCCTGCCAATTGTAAGCATATTACAGCAGGTAAAGTTGATGTTACCCCGAAAGATTTCAGTACAAGAACTGTAGATTTTGGAAATGGTAATTGTGACGATGATGCAACATTTACTGTTAACGGACAAACTATAGCATTTAAACTGAAATAAGACGTATGCCTGTTATTTCCTCAAGCATAATGGTTGACGCTTTCAACATCTATGACAAGATGGAGAGGAATAATATTCTTCTTTCATTTAAGGGAGATATTACATCTGAGCTGTTGACCTCTATTCTCACAATAATGGAGAATAAGATGGAAAATATGCAGGAAGAGCCTAAGATGAAAAAGAAAGTCTACAATGTCTTAGTTGAATGCCTTCAGAATCTTTATCATCACATGGATGACGTTGCAGATGCCGCGGGTGATGTGAACCGATCTGCAATTTTTATGATAGGGAAAGTTAATAATGCCTATACCATTACTACCGGAAACTATATTTTAAGCGAAAATGTAAACGGTTTAAGAGGTCGTTTAGATGAGGTTAATGCTTTAACAAAAGAAGAGCTGAAGGAATACTATAAAAAGGTACTTAATAACGGCGAAATGTCCTTAAAAGGTGGTGGGGGCTTGGGTATGATAGATATAGCCCGTAAAACAGGAGAAAAATTAGAGTATAATTTTTTGGAAATTGACAATAAAGTTTCTTTCTTTACACTTAATATTAAGATTAATCAGATATCTTTATAATAATTAATACAACAGAACAAGAACATAAATAAACAAACAACACTATGGAAAAATACTCAATTGACGGCACTCCAAAAACCCCAACAATCAGTTTTGATTTAGGAAGCGGTGTATTGGAAATTAAAGGACGTTCTATCCCTGAAAACTCTATAGAGTTTTATAAGCCTTTAGTAGATGCTTTAGATAAGTATGCAGGTTCTCCTAAAACTGCAACTAACGTGAATATTCAACTTGAATATTTCAACACAAGTTCATCTAAGTGTATTTTAGATGTATTCAAGAAATTGGAAAACATTAATAAAAACGGAAGCGCTGTTGTTATCAACTGGCATTACGAAGAAGATGATGAAGATATGTTGGAAGCCGGAGAAGATTATCAGGCAATCATCAACGTACCATTTAAAATGGTTCAGGTAAGCGAATAATATCCTAAGTTATTATATTGACCCCGAAAGTGTTACATTTTCGGGGTTTTTTATTAAACACAGGTTCAATAGGGCTTTTTTCTTTAAATTTGCCCTCTCATTAATAGTAAAAATATGCCGGTAAATGTTAAGGAACTATTAGGCGCTAATGCCGATGCTTTATTAAACCACACTTGTAAAACCATTCCAAAAGATCAAATCCATATGCCGGGTTCTGATTTTGTGGACCGTATTTTTCAACAAAGCAACCGTAATCCGCAAGTGTTACGTAGTCTGCAACAACTTTATGGTACAGGCCGTTTGGCCGGTACAGGCTACATGAGCATCTTACCCGTTGATCAAGGAATAGAACATAGCGCCGGTGCTTCTTTTGCACCGAACCCGATGTATTTCGACAGTGAAAACATAGTGAAATTAGCCATAGAAGGCGGCTGTAATGCAGTGGCTTCTACTTATGGTGTGCTTGGTTCAGTAGCACGCAAATATGCCCACAGAATCCCTTTCATTGTAAAAATCAATCATAACGAATTTTTATCATACCCAAATAAGTTTGACCAAATTATGTTTGGTACCGTTGAAAACGCCTGGAACATGGGAGCTGTTGCCGTAGGAGCTACCATTTATTTTGGTTCAGCTGAATCGGCACGACAGATCGTTGAGGTTGCTGCAGCTTTCGACCGCGCACACGAATTAGGTATGGCAACTGTATTGTGGTGTTATACCCGAAACAGCGCCTTTAAAAAGGATGGCACAGATTATCACACTGCAGTTGATTTATCATCACAAGCAAATCATTTGGGTGTAACTATTCAAGCTGATATCATCAAACAAAAAATGTCTGACAAAAATGGCGGTTTCACTGCTTTGAATTTCGGTAAAACGCACGCAAAAGTATATTCCGAATTAACTACAGATAATCCAATTGATCTTTGCCGTTATCAAGTTGCTAATTGCTACATGGGCCGCATGGGATTAATTAACAGCGGCGGCGAAAGCAAAGGTGCATCTGATCTGACTGAAGCAGTAACAACAGCTGTAATTAATAAACGCGGTG
>JAHEYE010000054.1 GCA_023251695.1 Sphingobacteriaceae bacterium
ATGGCAATGCCGGGAATTGAAAGTAAGTGGGACAGTGAAGAAGTTGAGAAAGAAATTTTAAAATATATTTAATCTTTTGCCCTTTCGTCAGGCTCAGGGGCAATTTCCTCTAATTCAATCTATGGTTCGGCAAGCTCACCATGACTTTCATCTCCGAATTCATTTACCTTATATAATTATTGATAGTTTCTATTCCGAACCTAATAAACTCTTTTTTGATACGTGTGTCATGGTGAGCTTGCCGAACCATAACGAATGTATAAAGAATGTTAGCGCTGAGCTTGACGAAGCGCTTGGAGATTCATCATTCATTCAGCCATTTTTCTAATTGGTTTTGGTCAAGCTCCATGTAATTCACCCAATGTTCAACAGTGGCATTATTCACTAAGAAGATAGTTGGTAAATTTATTCCTGCCAAATAAACAAATGGCCTTGCGCGGAGCATGGTATAAGGTATGTTTTCGGTTTTAGTGTCGAGATAAAACCATTTCATTTTTTCTTTTTCGCCATTCAAAACAAAATAAAAGGAGATGCCCGGATTTTTTTCGTGAATCAATCTGATTTTTTTTGCAGCAATACGGCAATGCTGACAACTTAAACTCAGGAAAGCGACTACGTGTTTGCCTTGCGATAAGGTTTTGGGTGGAATTTTTTCGTAAGCATTAATGTATAGTGTATCGAGTTCGAGTTTAAAGTTGTTTTCAGGTTTATTCAGATAAGCTTCAGAATAATCCAGATCAACATAGTTTAAAATATGCGGCATGGCCAAGGCGCTAACCAGAAAAGTAAAACTAAGTGTGGAGCCCAGTTTCCCTAAAGTAAAACCTTCATGAAATTTGTAAATAAAAAAACAAACGACCAGCATAATGATGTTTTTGACGATGGCCTGAAAGGGTGTCATGGCAATGGCGTTCCCGAAACAACCGCAATTACTGTTATTCCCCTCATTTAATATCATAAAGCCGAGATAAGCAGTGAACATCAAAAGCGTGGCAACTGTTAACTTAATGGTGTATTTTTTAAGATATAGATTTGATATTAGCATAAGCCCCAGAAAAAATTCGAGACCAATCATAAAGCGGGCAATGTAAGGAGCCAGTGCCCAACCGCCGATTCCTAAATCAACAAATGTGTACTCAAATGGTTCAATGGGATCGAGTTTCGTATATCCGGAATAAATAAAAAGTAATCCCATCAAAACAGATAGGATAATAGAAATTACTTTTAATATTCTTTGTTTGTCCATAAACAAAAAAGGCCTCCGACAAAATCGGAAGCCTTTTTAAAGTATCAATTAAATATTAGCTTAAAGTACAAGTTGTTTTATCAACATCACCGTTTGCATCAGTCTGAGTTGTATTATGACAAGCTGCAACTCCTTGGCCTTTTTTAATTTTTTCATGTGTAACAGTACTAGATGTACCGGTGTATGATCCGCCTGCTGCAAACGTTGTAGTTGTTTGGCAAGTACATTTACGGTCTTTTTTGCAAGACGCAAAGCTAATTGCTAAAGCAGCAAGAGCTAAAATTGTAATTTTTTTCATTGTTTTATTTTTAAAGGTTTTTATTTAGAGTTTCAAAAGTAAACAAATAATTAGGATTATCAATACAATAATTTATGAATTTTGGATATCCTTCATAGAAATAATTTTTAGAAAAATCAAATTTAACATCTTCATAACGAACCTTAAATATCGTTAATTCTCATTGTATGCTTAACATCTTTTAACAGCAACAAAGTCCCTAAAACCCTTAGGCTTACTATTTTTGAAAACATTCAAATTTTTATGGTAGATATTAGAGAATTAAACGAAAAAATCCAACGCGAAAGCGCGTTTGTTGACCTTCTTACCGGTGAAATGGATAAGGTAATAGTTGGTCAAAAAAGCATGGTGGAACGTCTTTTAATAGGCCTTTTAAGCAATGGTCATATTTTGCTTGAAGGAGTTCCCGGATTAGCTAAAACTTTAGCTATCAATACGCTAGCTAAGTGTATTCATGCCGATTTTAGTCGCATCCAATTTACACCCGATTTATTGCCGGCCGATTTGATTGGAACGATGATTTATAATCAAAAGCAGGAATCATTTTCAATCCGTAAAGGACCTGTTTTTGCCAATTTCGTTCTGGCCGATGAGATTAACCGCGCCCCTGCTAAAGTGCAGTCTGCCTTGCTTGAAGCGATGCAGGAAAAGCAAGTGACTATTGGCGATCAAACTTTTCAGCTTCCAAATCCATTTTTAGTTTTAGCAACTCAAAATCCTATTGAGCAAGAAGGAACTTATCCTTTGCCTGAAGCGCAAATGGACCGTTTTATGCTTAAGGTTGTAATTGGTTATCCTAGCAAAGAAGAAGAGCGTAAAATTATTGCGTCAAACATTGCCCCTGAAGGAATGCCGAAACCAAACGCCATTTTATCGCCTGAAGAAATAATAAAAGCAAGAAAAGTTGTTAGGGATGTTTATATGGACGAAAAGATTGAGCGATACATTGTAGATATTGTTTTCTCAACGCGTTTCCCTAAAGAATATAAACTGGAAAAATTTAATGGACTAATTTCTTATGGAGGATCGCCCCGTGCAAGTATTAATTTAGCCTTAGCTGCAAAAGCCTATGCGTTTATTAAACGACGTGGCTACGTAATTCCTGAAGATGTCCGTGCAATTTGTACAGATGTTATGCGTCACCGTATTGGATTAACCTACGAAGCAGAAGCCGAAAACATCACTTCAGAAAATATTATTACCGAAATTTTAAATACTGTTGAAGTACCATAGTAGTTGGGAGTATGGAGTTGGGACTTCGTAGAAATACGCTGCCATCTCCAAACTCCGAACTAATAACTCCAAACTCATGGAAACCGCCGAGCTCTTAAAAAAAGTCCGCAAAATAGAAATTAAAACACGCGGCTTAAGTCGTCAGATATTTTCGGGCGAATACCACAGTGCGTTTAAGGGTAGGGGTATGGCTTTTTCTGAAGTTCGCGAATACACACCGGGTGATGATGTAAGAACAATTGATTGGAATGTAACGGCACGCTTCAATTCACCTTATGTAAAAGTGTTTGAAGAAGAACGTGAACTAAGTGTGGTTTTATTGGTTGATGTAAGCGCCAGCGGTTTATTCGGAACTCATAAGCAATACAAAAAAGATTTAATTACTGAATTATCTGCTGTAGTTGCATTTTCTGCGACAACAAACAATGATAAAATAGGAGTGATATTCTTTTCAGATAAGATCGAAAAATTCATCCCACTTAAAAAAGGAAAATCACATGTGCTCCGCATTATACGTGAGCTGATTAATTTTAAAGCCGAGAGCAAAGGAACAGATTTAGAACTCGCACTTAAATACCTCACGAATGTGATTAAGAAACGGAGCACCGTTTTTTTGTTATCTGATTTTTATGCGAAGGAAAATTATACCGATGCCCTGAAAATCGCCAATAAAAAGCACGATCTGATTGCCATTAAAATAATTGATAAAACCGAACTCGATATCCCTAAGGTTGGTTTAATTAAATTGAAAGATAATGAAACAGGAAAGATTGTCTGGGCCGACACAAGCAGTAAGGTTTTCCAAAAGCAATTTAAAGCGAATGTTCTGAAACGTGAGCATGATATGAAAGATAAATTTAATAAATGCGGTGTGGATTATTGTGATATCTATACCCATGAAGGATATATTAAGCCCTTGATGAATTTATTTAAGCGCCGCTGATGAGAAAACTTAAACATATTTTTTTATTGGTTTTTGTAATGATGCTGTTTTCACTGCACGCGCAAATAAAAGTGAATGCGGTTATCGACTCCAGTAAAATCCGGATTGGCGAACAAACTAAATTAGACCTTTATGTTACCTACGATGCGAACGCTTCTAAAAATTTAAGAATCGATTGGCCTTCTTTTGAAGATACCATTACCGGAAAAGTCGAAATTGTTTCAAGGACACCAATCGACTCCACAATTCCTGATAAGTCAAATCCATCTATTATTCAACAACATCAGCAATACATTGTCACCGCTTTTGATTCGGGTTATTTTGCCATTCCGCCATTTAAATTTGTTGTGAATGGCGATACGGTGAATCCGGTATTAACAGAAGCTTTATTTTTAGAAGTGAACACGGTACCGACGGATACCACCGACGCGACTGTAAAAGATATTAAGCCGCCTTTTAATGAGCCTTTCGATTGGAAATGGTATTTGCCAATGGTTTATTGGAGTGCGGCCGCTATTCTTGTTGTTGCACTGATCGTTTTTGTTATCATGAAACTGACGAAGAAAAAGCCTGAGCAATTGATTGAAAAGAAACCGGACATTCCTCCGCATATTATTGCTCTCGAACAATTAGAGAAAGTAAAACTTGAAGCTGTTTGGAAGGAAGGAAAAACAAAAGAATATTATTCAGCCATTTCCGATTCTGTACGATTGTATATTGAAGGTCGTTTCGGTATTCAAGCACTTGAATTGACAACTGACGAAATTGTGCGTGCGTTTAAATCGCAGGTAGTTGATTCATTAAGTAAAGAAAAATTACAACAGATGTTAGTCCTTTCCGATTTTGTAAAGTTCGCAAAGGTACTTCCTATCGAACAGGAACATGCTCTTGCTTTACAAAATGCTTTTGATTTTGTGAATGGGACAAAACGTGAGGAACTTGAAGAGCAGGAGATTCTGAACGAGGCACAGAATGAAGGTGGAAATATTCAAAATGATATGGGGGGAGAACAAAAATGATAAGTTACCTGCAGGACATAGAATTTGCCGAAAAACACTGGTTCTGGTTATTTTTGTTATTGCCTGCAATGATTGTTTGGTATTTCATCAAACTTAAAAAATACGAAGGCGAAATTCATTTTTCTTCTTTCAGTAATTTCTCCAATATCAAAACATCACTCAAAGCCCGTTTGCGTCATTTGGTTTTAGTAATGCGCTTGATTGGTGTTTCGCTAATTATTTTGGCGCTTGCCCGTCCACAATCGCGTAGTAGCTGGAAAAATATTAAAACAGAAGGTATTGATATTATCATCAGCATGGATATTTCTTTGTCGATGCTGGCGAAAGATTTTAAGCCTAACCGTCTTGAGGTTGCTAAAGAAGTTATTGTTGATTTTATTGATGCCCGTCCAAATGATAAAATTGGTCTGGTAATTTTCAGCGGCGAAGCTTTTACACAATGTCCCTTAACGGTCGACCATAAAATATTAAAAAACATGTTTCCTGATATTAAAGCCGGTATGCTTGATCAGGGAACTGCTATTGGTTTGGGTTTAGCTGACGCTGTTGCGCGTTTGAAGGACAGTAAAGCAAAAAGTAAAGTCATTATTTTAATTTCCGATGGTGTAAGTAATGTTGGTGCTATTGCGCCTTTAACAGCAGGGGAAATTGCTAAAACATACGGATTGCGCGTGTACACAATTGGAGTCGGAACTAAAGGAAAAGCATTGCAGCCGGTGGCCATGTACCCAAACGGGCAATTGGAATATGATTATGTGGATGTTGAAATTGATGAGGTTGTGATGAATAAAATTTCGGAACTGACAGGCGGAAAATATTTCAGGGCAACTGATAAAGAAAGTTTATCAAACATCTATAGGGAAATTGATAAAATGGAAAAAACCATCATCAGCGAAAAAAGTTTTACCAATAAAGCGGAGCATTTTTTGCCTTTGGGCGTTGCGGCGCTTATAGCCTTGTTGCTTGAATTCATTTTAAAACGCATTGTATTTAAATCTGCACCCTAATGTTTAGGTTTGAGAACGATATATATTTTTACGCTTTTGGAGCTTTACCTGTAATGCTCACTGTTTTTATATGGTATTTAATTTCCATAAAGAAAAAGCTGAAAAAACTTGGCGAATACGATTTGGTGAAAGCAATGGTACCTGACATTTCTACTTCAAAAAAAATCACCAAGTTTGTTTTATTAATGCTAGCATTCAGCAGCCTTATACTTGCTATTTGTAATTTACAAACCGGAAGCAAAACGCAGGAAGTAAAGCGGGAAGGAGCGGATATCATTGTTTGTCTCGATGTTTCCAATTCAATGCTGGCTCAGGATTTATCACCAAACCGCTTGGAACGTGCTAAGTTTGCGTTGGAGAAAATGATTGATAAACTGCAGGGCGACAGACTCGGAATTATTGTCTTTGCAGGAGAAGCTTACGTTCAATTACCGATTACAACGGATTACAGTGCGGCTAAATTATTTTTAGGAAGCATTAACACGCAAATGGTACCAACTCAAGGAACAAACATTGGCGCCGCCATCCGTAAAGCATTGGAAGGTTTTAGTAAGGACTTAGAAAAAAACAAAACGATAGTTGTTATTACAGACGGTGAAAATCACGAACCTGAAGCACTTGAAGCAGCAGAAGAAGCAGCGAAAGCCGGCGTGATATTGAACTGTATTGGTGTTGGCTCAGAAGCAGGCGTTCCGATTCCGATGCTGAATAATGGGGTTGTGCAGGGTTACAGAAAAGATAAAGACGGGAATACGGTTGTTACCAAATTAAATAAAGAAGTGCTGCAGGAAATTGCCGGTAAAACAGATGGTATTTTTGTGCAGGCTACGAATGCCGACATAGGTTTAAATGCAATACTGGATAAATTGGCACAACTGGATAAAAAACAGATCGACACAAAAATGTATACCGATTATGAAGACCAGTTCCAGTGGTTTTTGGGTTTAGCATTAATCTTATTTATTATTGAATTTTTTATCAGCGAGCGCGTGAGTCAATGGTTCCGTAAGTTTTTGGCACATGTTCTTAAATCAAATAAAAAGTTGGCTGGGATTGCTTTACTTGTTTTTCTGTCAAGCGCGAGCAGATTGTCGGCCCAAAAAGACCGTGAAATGCTTTACAATGGTAACAGCAAATATCACAGCGGACAAAACATTGGGGCGATAAACAGTTACCGTGAAGCTTTAAAATTGAATCCTGCACTTAAGAAAGCCAATTTCAATTTAGGGGATGCGATTTATAAAGAAGCTGTTGGTATCAAAAATTCGAAAAGCAAAGCACCGATCATGGGAATGAAGCCCGATTCACTTGCGGGTATCATGCTCGATGAGGCTGCCGCACAATTCGATGTGGTTTCGCAAACAGTTTCACATAAGGATACTTTACATCAGGCTTTGCACAACTTGGGTAATTGCCGTCTCAAACAGGAAAACTGGCAGGCCGCAGTGGATGCCTATAAAAAATCATTAAAAGTTGATCCTAAAGATGAGGACACCCGCTATAACCTTGCTTACGCATTAAAGAAATTAAAAGAGCAACAGAAAAAAGATAAGAACAAAGATAAAGATAAGCAGCAGCAAAATCAACAGCAACAACAGCCACAGATGTCGAAAGAGCAAGCCGAACGGATGTTAAATGCTTTGCAAAACATGGAACAAAAATTGCAGGGAAAGAAAAAGAAATCCGAAGGACAAAAAGTGAAAACAGAGAAAGACTGGTAGTTCAGTATGCAGTAGTAAGTAAGCAGAAGGCAGTAAATTGAAAATGAATAAGGGTTTAAATAGAAAATACTGGTTTGCAATGCTAAGCGTTGTAGTGATGGTGTTTTCTGTTTCCAACGTATTCGCGCAGAAAGTTAGCGTGCAGGTAAGCGCCAATAAAGTTCAGGTGGGTTCACCTTTTCAAATTGTGTTTACTGCAAATGCACAACCTTCAACTTATACACCCCCGAACTTTAAAGATTTTGATATTTTTTCCGGCCCTAACACGAGTCAGAGTATGCAATATGTAAACGGGGCTATGTCGCAATCGTTTTCCATTTCATTCTTAATAGCTGCTAAAAAGGAGGGTAAGTTTCAGATTGGACCGATGGTCTTTAGTTTTAACGGAGCGAACTTTAATACAAATCCCGTGAACATTGAAGCTGTGAAAGGTGCGGTTCCTGCAGGGCAACAGCAGCAGCAAACACAAACCGCACAAAATCCAAATGAACAAAGTAGTCCGGTGAGTAGTGGTGATGATGTGTTTGTAAAAACCACGGTGAGCAAAACCAAATGTTACATTGGCGAACAAATAATGGTAACGCATAAAATTTATTCACGTTTTGATTTACGTGGGTTTCAGAATGTAAAGTTCCCTGCTTATAATGGCTTTTGGTCGCAGCAACCCGAAGGTGTGCCTAACGTGCAATTGCAAATAGAGAGTCTGGATGGTGTTAATTATTATGTTGGGGAATTTAACCGGACTTATATTTTTCCGCAGCGCACAGGCGATTTAACAATCGATCCAACTGAAGTTGAATGTGTAGTAAGGAAGCAATCGAATAAAAAACCGAGAAATATTTTTGAGCAGTTTTTCGGCGGCGGCGGATTTGAAGACGTTGTTGTAAAGGCCTTGAGCAAAAAAATAAAAATTAACGTGATGGATGTTCCTGAAGCGGGAAAACCGGTAAATTTTTCTGGTGGGGTAGGGAGTTTAAATTATAAAGTGGAGGCCAGTAAAAATTCGGTAAAGGCAAACGACGCGTTCAACCTAAAGATTACAATTAGTGGTAAAGGAAATTTAAAATTACTTGAGGCGCCTAAATTAACTTTACCTGAGAGTTTCGAAAACTACGAGCCAAAAATCTCAGAAAATATTTCAAATGTAGGAGGGGTAAGTGGATCCAAAACTTATAATTACCTAATCATTCCACGCGAGCCGGGAGAATTTACCTTGAATAGTTTGGATTTCAGTTATTTTGATCTGGATAAAAAAAAGTATGTCACTATTCCTTCGCCTGAACTAAAAATTACTGTCACACCCGGTGATGGAAAAAGCAATGCCGCAGCGCAGGTATTCGATCATTTAAAACAAGAAATAAAGGAAACAGAAAACGATATCCGTTATATTAAACCTGGAAATTTTGAACTTCAAAAAAGAGACTCCGAGTTTTTTAACTCATCATTACATTTATTTTTGTTGGCCTTCCCGCTTATATTATTTGCGGGAGGATTAACTTACCGGGCTTATTACATTAAACAAAACAGCGACGTAGTTGCTTTGAGGGGAAGAAAAGCCGCAAGCTTTGCTAAAAAGCAATTAGTGAACGCTGAAAAACAAATGAAACAAAATAACAAAGAGGCTTTCTATACCGAAGTTACAAATGCTTTAAACAGTTACCTGGGAAATAAATTTAATATCCCTGTGGCGGATTTATCAAAGGATAATATTATCAAAGAATTGCAATTACGGTTCATTAAACCGGAAACACAAATTAAATTATTTGACACTATTAATCAGTGTGAATATGCCAAATATGCTCCCGGTGCAGTAAGTGGCGATTTGCAATCGGTTTACAATAATACTGTTGAATTAATTTCGTCAATTGAAAGTGAATTAAAGAATGTTTAAGAAACAAAACATATTATGTTTAGTGTTGGTGCTGTTAAGTTTAGCGGTGCGACCGAATGATTTGCTTTTGAAGGGTGAAAAAGCGTATGGTCAGCGGGAATATAAAAAAGCAATAACGGCTTATGAAGATTTGCTAAAGGAAGGCTACGTTTCTTATCAGTTGTATTATAATTTAGGCAATGCTTATTATAAGAATCATCAGTTGGGCAAGGCCATCTATAATTATGAAAGGGCCAAAAAATTAAATCACTTTGATGAAGATGTAAAAAACAACCTGACTCTGGCCTATACAAAAACGATTGATAAAATAGAAGTCAAGGAAAATTTCTTTATCAGTGCTGTTAAAACAAACGTATTGAGCAGTTTCAGTACCACAACATGGGCATGGATGAGTATTGGAGCCTGTGTTCTTTTCTTTTTGTTTATGTATTTGTTTATAGCCGGACCAACGGTTTTTGTAAAGCGGCTTTCGTTTTTTGTTGCTTTAGTCTTATTAATTAGTTTCTTTATTATTTATTTCCTTGGAAATTCAGCTAAAAACGCTAAGGAGCAAAATACCTTTGCTGTAGTTACGGCTGCTGAAACAAAAGTGTTTACCGAACCAACTTCAACCGCCACTTCTAAATTCGGACTGCACGAAGGTACGCGTGTCCGTATAGTGGAGCTAAACGCTGACTGGATCCTAATCAAGCTTGAAAACGGAAATGAGGGTTGGTTGCGGCTGAATGATGTGGGGGTCTTCTAAACTTCAATTATTCACTTGTTCTACTGTTCAATTGTTCAAGTATCCCATTGTTCTGTTGTTCAAATGTTTTAGCTGTGGATTTCGCAGATTTGTTCAGATTGCTTATTTTTAGGAATGTTAATCCGCGTTAATCTGTGAAATCTGTGGCTAAATATTTCTTTCTTCTTATACTGTTTTCTCACTCCTTTATTCTTAGCTCCCAAAACGCTGATTTACGGATCTTGAAAAGTATCAATCAAACCGATCACAAGGCATGGGATGAAGCCATGCGTATTACTTCCGATGGGGTTTATCCTTTTATGGGAATTGCACCGGTAGCATTATGGATTACGGGTTATGTGAATAAAGATGAAACCATGAAACGGAACGGTGTAAAAACGGTTATTGCTATTGGCGCTAATGTTGCCATTATGTATGGATTAAAGGAGGCGATAAAACGTCCTCGCCCTTTTACAACTTATCCTGATGATATTGTATTACGTCAAAGAACATCGGGCTTCTCTTTTCCATCCGGACATACATCCTGCGCTTTTGCAACGGCGACAGCTTTAACTTTAAGTACAAAAAAATGGTATGTTGCTGTGCCGGCTTTTACGTATGCAGGTTTTGTAGGTTATTCGCGCATGCGTTTGGGCGCACATTATGGAAGTGATGTTTTGGTGGGTGTGATAATAGGTGTAGGAAGTAGTTTGCTCACCTGGCAATGTGATAAATGGATTAATAAAAAATAGTTGAGAGTGGAGAGTTCGGAGTTGGGAGAAAGTAGTGGGCAGTAGACAGAAAGCAGTAGGCAGTAATCAGAAGCTAGAAACAAGAAACAAGAAACCAGAAATACTCCATGCAACAACGAATTACATTTTTTACCATTGGCGTTTCGGATTTGGAGGCTATGAAAAATTTCTATCAGGAAAAATTTGGCTGGAAGACCATGAAAGATGAGAATGGAATTGTGTTTTTTAAATTAAATGGATTTATTTTTGGTTTGTATCCTAAACACGAATTAGCTGAAGATATTGGTGTACCGGATAATGGAAATGGCTTTAAACAATTCTCAATGGCTATAAATTTAAATTCCGAGAAAGCAGTAGACGAATTATTTGAAGATTTTAAAGCAAAAGGCGTTAAAATTATTAAAGCTCCCGAAAAAGTATTTTGGGGTGGATACAGAGGCTACGTCGCAGATATTGAAAATAATTATTGGGAATTTGCTTTTAATCCGTTTTTAAAATTGGACGCGGCAGGTAATGTTCAGTCACATGAGTAAAGAAATTCGTTAAAATGTGACAATTCGATAATTTGGCAATGTTTAAAAAGAAATTTATTTTAACTAAAAACCCGAAACCCGAAACCCGAAACCCGAAACCCGAAACCCGAAACCCGAAACCCGAAATATATTGAAATCCAGCCTCCAAATATTATTCTGTCTGCTTCTTGCAATAAACCTGCACTCCCAAACCTACGTAATCGTACTCGGTATTGCGCAGGATGCCGGCTATCCGCAGATGGGATGTGAGAAGGAATGTTGTAACAAAGCCTGGAAAAATGATTCCTTGAAAAGATTTGTTGTTTCTTTGGCATTGGTCGATGCTGATAACAAAAAATGGTATTTGTTTGAAGCGACGCCGGATATTAGAGAGCAATTACAATTATTTAAGACATTAACGAAAGGAGTATACAATTATTTACCTGATGGAATTTTTATTACACATGCGCATATTGGTCATTATACAGGTTTAATGCAATTGGGAAGAGAAGTCATGAATGCAAAGGAAGTGCCTGTTTATGTTTTGCCAAAGCTTAAAAACTATTTAGAAACTAATGGCCCTTGGAGTCAACTCGTGACTTTGAAAAATATTGTCCTTTATAAACTAAACCCTGATTCAACTTTGCAACTAACCCGAAACACTAAACTCGAAACTTTGGTTGTTCCACACAGAGACGAATACTCAGAAACAGCAGGATTTAAAATCATAACCGAGAAAACCAGCTACTTATTCATCCCCGACATCGACAAATGGCAAAACTGGGACCACAATATTATTAACGAAGTAAAAAAAGTGACTTATGCTTTTTTAGACGCAACTTTTAGAGAGGCTTCTGAATTGCCGAATAGAAAAATGGAAGATGTGCCGCATCCATTTATTTCTGAAACAATGGATTTATTTAAAAACGAAAGCAGCGAAACAAAAGCCAAAATTCATTTTATCCACTTTAACCATACCAATCCCGTCATGTGGGATAAAGCCTCAAAACAAAAAGTCCTCGACCAGGGTTTTAAAGTTGTCGAGCAGGATGGGAGGTATTAGGAGTTTTGTATCTTTATAATAGGAAAAGAATCACAAAACATTTATTAATTTTTTTAAGAGTTTCTACCGAAGGCATCCTTTTCCCGTTTGTAGCTTTTATCGACTAGTTACTCATACAAATCCCTAAATGCTTTCGGTAATTTTTCGATAACATCAGTTGCCAATAAACTTTCGATATGTGTTTTCTTTAAGCAGTTGTCGGCCGCTGAGCCGTGAAGATAAACGCCGATGAGTGCAGCTTGAGGTGGCGTGTAGCGACGGGCTAATAATCCTAAAATAATTCCTGTTAAAGTATCGCCGCTGCCGCCTTTTGCTAAACCTGCGTTGCCGGTGGAGTTGAAGAATACATTTCCATCTGGTGTTATGGTTTGTGTGTATGCTCCTTTTAAAACGATGATGCAATTATGTTTTACGGCAAATTGCCTCGCGGTGTCTAATCTTTCAAAATCATTAATGTGTTTTTGTGTTAATCTATCAAACTCCTTTACATGTGGCGTTAAAATCGTATTGGGCTGTAAAAAACTTAACCAGGTTTTGTTATTGGCTAAAATATTTAGGGCATCCGCATCAAAAACCATTGGTAAAGTGTAATTCAATAATTTTTTAATCACAGCTTCTGTTTCTTTGTTTGTTCCAATACCCGGACCAATTCCGACAGCTGTAATTTTATCTAATGCAGGTAATTCAGAAATAATTTCTTCGTTTGCATCAGCACTCACCATTGCTTCAGGGATTGAACTTTGTAAAATATCAATTCCTTTTTTTGGTGTTTGTACCGTTAATAGCCCAGCGCCGCTTCGTAAACAGGCTTTTGCCGCAATTACTGAAGCACCCATTTTTCCATAAGAACCAGCAACCAATAAAGCGTGCCCGTAAACTCCCTTATGAGAAAATTTTTGCCGATGTTTTAATAAGGGTTGCAAATCACTTTTGGTAATGTAATAATGCTGTGTAGAAATATTATGAATAAAGGTTTTATCTAAACCAATATCCAAAACTTCAAATTCAGGAACGTAATTTCCATTCTGTGGCATTAAAAATGAAAGTTTTGGAAACTGAAAACTTAGTGCTACAGAACTATTTACAATCACATCATCCTTACCATTTGTTTTATCAGCAAATAATCCGGAAGGTATATCGATGCTGATCACTTTTACTTTAAAACTGTTGATGAAATTGACTACGGTAGAAGAAATTCCGGTTAAATTTTTATTTAAGCCCGTACCAAATAAAGCATCGATGAATACCGTATTCGAGGTCACATCCGCCTGATTTAAATCTTCCTCTTTGTCCACGTAAAAAATAGTTTCGGGCTTTAGTTCTTTTAGGCGTCCCAAATTGATATTAAAATCATCACTCGAATTCGGGGAATGATTAATAACAAAAACTTTAACCGAATAATTTCTTTTAATTAAAAACCGTGCAATGGCTAGTCCGTCACCGCCGTTATTTCCTTTCCCGCAAAAAATAACAAATTCCGAATCAATAGAGGAATTTTTAACGATGTGCCTGATGCAGGTCATCGCCGCTCGTTCCATCAATTCAACCGAGCTTATAGGTTCGTTTTGGATGGTGAACGCATCGCAAGCTTTTATCTGTTCTGCACTTAGAATTTTCATTTGCAGTTACAATCATTATCACAATTATCTTTTTTCTTCCCTGAAAAAGCGGGCTTTAAAAATTTGAATATCAAAAACAGGATGGCTCCGGCCACCATAATATAAACGATTATTTCCTGTAGATTCATGTTTCGCAAAATTGAACGCAGATGACGCTGATTTAATATGATTGCTTATGATCTTATCAATTTTAATCATAATAATCTGCGTTATCAGCGTTCCATAGTTATTTCAATATTGGTAAAGTTATACTCGAAGCATTCTGTTTATCATGATAAATCTTAATATCACTTTTCACAAAATCTTTTTCATCGCAATGATAAATATCTACAAATTGCTGTGGGTTTCTGTCGGCAATAGGAAACCACGAGCTTTGTATTTGTATCATTAATTTGTGTCCCGCTTTAAATGTATGAGCCACATCCGGTAAATCAAATTTCACAGTCGTAATTTCTCCGGGTTTAAATGCTTCCGGTTTTTCAAAACTATTTCTGAATTTACCGCGCATGATTTCCCCACGGACAAGCATCTGGTAATTATCCATCAAATAATCTCCTCTTTTAGGAGCTTGTCTCCAATCCATATTCGTCCAATCACAACAATAGGTAGAATCGTATTTAAATTTATCAGGAAATACATCAATCACTTTCACAACAAAATCTGCATCTGTAGTTGAGATTGCCACTTTTAAATTAGCAGTGAGAACTCCGGCTAATGTCATGTCTTCTTTTAAAGCATCTGTTTCAAAAACTAAAACATCAGGTCTGTTGGCGGCAAAACGTTGGTCGTCGGTCATGTATTCGTTTGTTCTGTACTGATGTGAACCTTCAGTGTACGGAACAGGTTTTGCAGGATCGCTGGTGTATTGCGTAAATGAATTATTTCTCTCTGGTGTATTGAATGACAATTTATTTCTATCATTTAAATAAATTGGTTTATTATCAACTCCGTTCGGTGGCCAGCTTCCAAATTTACGCCATTCGTTAAGTCCGGAAATAAAAATACTTGCTTCTGCAATTTGTTCAGCACTTCCTTTTCCTTTTAAATAATAATTGAAAAAAGGAATTTCAATCGTTTGCTGATAAAAATCAGATGTTTTAGAACCAAAACGTACATTTCCTAAATGACTGCCATCTCCTCTCGACCAACCACCATGACTCCAAGGCCCCATTACTAATTTATTATTTGTTGTTTTGCTTTGTTGTTCTATGGCTTTGTATAAATTCCAGGCGCCGTAACAATCTTCGGCATCATATAAACCACCAACAATTAACATAGCGGGCTTTATATTTTTACAACCCCGACGCGCATCTCTGGCTTTCCACCAATCATCATAATTCGGATGCAGCATTAATTCGTGCCAGAATTTAATGGAGTCGCCAATTAATTTTGATAAATTTTTTAACGGCCCTGTTTCCAAATAAAATTTGTAATTATCTAAAACCGGATATTGAAAACCTTTTCTTCCTATGGTAGTCGGTTGTGGTCGTGGCTGACCGAACCCGGAATAAAAATGAAAAGCATCCATTACCATAAATACACCGTTGTGATGAAAATCATCCCCTAAAAACCATTCGGTAACCGGCGCTTGCGGACTCACCGCTTTTAAAGCAGGATGATTACTCAAAGCAGCCATTGTACTATAGAAACCGGGGTAAGAAATACCGAATACACCAACCTTCCCGTTGTTGTTAGGAATGTTTTTTACCAACCAATCAATGGCATCATAAGTATCGCTGGCTTCATCAATGTCTTTTTTAGTTTTTTTATTTCCGTTAAACGGACGAACATCCATAAATTCACCTTCACTCATCCAGCGTCCGCGTACATCTTGTATCACTAAAATGTAACCTTCCTTCAGATAATTTTTCCAGTAGCTGTACCAGAGGCGTGAAGTATACTCTTTTTCACCATAAGGTCCGCATGAATAAGGTGTTCGCACCATTAGAATTGGAGATTTTTCTTGTATATTTTTTGGGGAAAATACCGCCGTGAATAATTTTACGCCGTCGCGCATTTCAATTTTAATTTCTGTTTTGGTGTAATTTTCCTTTACCCATTTTTCATCAATGTCTTGCGCGTTAACAAAACTTAAAGTAAATAATACAAGCACAAAGAATAAATTTTTCATCAGGCGACTACTTTTAATAATTGCTTTACAGTTTTTGCCTTTTGTTTGGCCTTCACTAAATCATCATCAACAATTGTAACGTGGCCCATTTTACGGTATGGTTTTGTATTGGCTTTTCCGTACAGATGTATGTAAACGCCACTGAATTTCATCACATCT
>JAHEYE010000277.1 GCA_023251695.1 Sphingobacteriaceae bacterium
CGATGCGAGTATTAAAATTGCAGAGAAATACGAAGTGAATGGTGCCAACGGTTTTATTTACGAATTAAAAAGAAAAGTTGTCGATAAATTAGTCTACAGTAAATGGCGCTCAGCCGTTGGTGGGAAACTAGTTTGCATGGCATCAGGCGGCGCTGCTCTTAATCCAAAATTAGAACGTATTTTTTTATGTGCCGGAATTAAAGTGTTACAAGGTTATGGCTTAACCGAAACTTGTGTTGTTGTAAGCGTAAATCGTTTTGGTGAGGATAATATCCGTATTGGAACAGTCGGACCGCTTCTTGATGGCGTACAGGTAAAAATTGCGGAAGAAGATGGTGAAATATTGGTAAAGGGAAAAAGTGTGATGATGGGCTACTACAAAAATCCGGAAGCGACAGCTGAGGTTTTTGATACGGAAGGATGGTTCCATACAGGCGATGTTGGGACATTTATTGAAAATAAATTTTTGAAAATTACCGACCGCAAAAAAGAAATTTTTAAAACCAGTGCCGGAAAATACATTGCACCGCTTGCTATTGAAAATAAATTAAAAGAATGTAAATATATTGAGCAGTGCATGGTAATTGGCGAAAGCCAAAAATTCGCTTCAGCATTAATCGTTCCGAATTTTGTCAATTTTAAAGACTATTGCAAAGCGGGCGGCATCGACTGGAAAGGTAATGAAGAAATGGCTAAGCATCCTGATTTAAAAAAAATGATCAATGACCATGTTAAGCAAATGAATAAAACCCTTGCTCCTTACGAACAATTAAAACGTTGTGAAATTCTGACTAAAGAATGGGGCATTGATTCGGGTGAACTCACCCCTAAACTCAGCTTAAAGCGCAAGATTATCAAGGAAAAAAACATGGAAGCAATTGGGAAGATTTTTGAAGTTGAAGAGAACTAACTATTTTTTTACGCAAACCTGAATCGTGTGGCTAATGCCAACTTCATCTGTTTCTTCAGCAATCCTGAATCCTGCCTTGTCAATTAATTTATTGAAAACTGCAGAGTCGTACATCTGACTATTACCATTTGCGATATTGGTAAAATATAAAGAAGTCATTTGTAAACTGAAGGCGGCGGTCTTAAAACGTTGCCTATCCCAAAACGTTTCCATAATATAAACTTTGCCATTTGGGTCGAGAGCATCGTGGCAACGTTTTAAAATACTTACAATTTCGTTTTCGCTGAAACAATCCAAAAACTGACTCATCCAAATGGCATCGGCACCTTTCGGAAATTTTTGTGCAGCATCTAAAATATTTATTTCATGAAAATTAATCCTGTTGCTTAATCCCGCTTTTTCCACATTTCCTTTTGCCATGTTTAATTGCCCGGGCAAATCTAAAATGGTCATTTTTACATCAGGATTATAAGTAGCGCATTGCATCGAAAATTTTCCTGTGTTACCACCAATATCAAAAATATGTTTTGGTTTATCTTTAAAAATAATAGGCATTACCTGCGGAAAAGAACCATCGCTGTAAAAATGATCAAAGGCAAACCAACTCGTTTGAGCTTGTTTTGGTAAATGAGCTAAAGCCTCATATACAGTTTTCCAGCTTCCAAAAACGGAAAGCCCTGTTGATTTTTCTTTAATAATACTTTCTTTTAATGTATACATGCCTTCATAACAAACATCCTGAGTAAAATCCATGTTCACTTTTGTCATGGCATCATTCATTAAAAATAAACCCGTTTTGGTAATGGTGTATTTTCCGTTATTCCTGATCAATAAGCCAATCCCAAGCCCTGCTTCAACCAATACCCTCACACCATAATGAGGCAAATTTGTTTTTTCTTCTATCTCCTCAATGGTTAATCCATTGGCTTTGCTTTCAGATACTTTTTCGAGAATTCTTAAATCACGCAGAGCTAAAGATGCCTGGAAAACAATTGGGGCAAATGCTATCCACTGTGCCAAATCAATGGCTTCCAGGGCCGATCTCGTATCTTTACTAAAAAAATTCATACGCGTTTAGTACAATAAACCGCAAATATAACTGATTAAAACAAAATGTTTTAAAAATAAAGAAAATGGTGTTGTAACAGGTTTTAAAATTGTTTGTAATATTGTACTTTACAGCCCCATTATGGTAAAGATTGGAGATAAAAAGATTTCGGCCGACGATTTTTATAAAGTACTGATTAACAACATTCAGTTAGACATTGATGAAGGAACCCTCGTAAAAGTTTACCGTAGTTATTATTTTTTAAAGGAATTTACCCGCGAAAAATTAATTTATGGGATTAATACAGGTTTTGGTCCGATGGCCCAATACCGTATCAATCACGAAGATCAGATAAAATTACAATACAATCTGATACGCAGTCATTGTTCAGGTACCGGAAATCCTATTCCTGAAATCGACTGTAAAGCTGTGATGCTCGCTCGTTTAAATACCCTCTTGCAGGGTTTCGCAGGTATTCATCCCGATGCCCTGGTTCTAATAAAAACATTGATCAACAAAAATATTTCGCCAGTTATTTATGAGCATGGGGGATTGGGGGCGAGTGGTGACCTGGTACAGTTGGCCCATTTAGCCTTAACCCTAATAGGCGAAGGTGATGTTTACTACAAAGGAGAAATTACACCAACAAAAGAAGTTTTTGAAAAAGAAGGCATCGCGCCAATGGAAATTCACATACGTGAAGGTTTGGCCATCATGAACGGAACTTCAGCAATGAGTGGCATTGGTGTACTGAATGTAATTTATGCCGAGAATTTAATGAATTGGTCGGTGATGGCTTCATCTATGATCATGGAGATTGTAAAAAGTTTCGACGACCACTATTCTACTCCGCTAAACGAAGTAAAACATCATTACGGACAAAATGCCGTTGCAAAAGCAATTCAGGAAACATTAAAAGACAGTCAGCTTGTAAAAAAACGTGAAGAGCATCATTACAATCAAAAAGTAGAAGTGGATGTGCTGGTTGAAAAAATGCAGGAATATTATTCTATCCGCTGTGTTCCGCAAATTGCCGGCCCCATTGTGGATACCATTGCTTATGCCAAGGAAGTTTTAATAAACGAAATCAATTCGGCCAACGATAATCCGATAGTGGATTGGGAGCGGAAAAACGTTTATCATGGCGGTAATTTCCATGGTGATTATGTGGCCCTTGAAATGGATAAGTTAAAAATTGCCATTACCAAGCTATCCATGCTGGCTGAGCGTCAACTGAACTTTTTATTGAATGATAAATTAAATAATATCTTGCCGCCATTTGTTAATCATGGCACACTTGGGTTAAATTTGGGGATGCAAGGTGTTCAATTTACAGCAACCTCAACTACCGCCGAAAATCAGATGCTTTCGAATCCTATGTACATTCATAGCATCCCAAGTAATAACGACAATCAGGATATTGTAAGCATGGGAAGCAACGCCGCATTGGCCTGCAAAAAAGTTATTTTAAACAGCTACGAAGTGCTGGCAATTGAATGGATGACCATTTTACAGGCGGTAGATTGTTTGAAAATAGAAGATAAATTGTCCTCCAAATCAAAAGCAGTTTACAAACATTTGCGCAAGATATTTCCTTGTTTTGTTGAGGATCAAGTCAGATACAAAGAAATAAAAGCAGTACGCGATTATATTTTTTACACACACCTGGAGGTTTTATAACTCTCCGGAATAAATCAGAAACAAAAAACATCGGTTATGTCATACGCATTAGTTACAGGTGGTTCAAGAGGAATAGGAAGGGCATGTTGCATTAAACTTGCTGAAATGGGTTTGAATGTGATAATAAATTACACGTCGAACGACGCAGAAGCAAAAAAAACACAAGAAGCTTGTATGGCAAAAGGCGTTGATGCTGTACTTATGAAATTCGACGTAAGTAAAATGGACGAGGTGGACAAAGCTGTAGGCGGTTGGATTGAAACTCAAAAAGACAAGCCTATTACGGTTTTAGTGAATAATGCCGGTATTACTAAAGATAATTTAATGGTGTTAATGAATCCGGAAGACTGGCATCGCGTAATGGATATTGCGGTTGACGGATTTTATTTTGTTTCGCGTTTAGTGGTGAAGGACATGTTGTATAAACGCAAAGGCCGCGTTGTAAACGTAGTTTCTTTATCGGGTTTAAAAGGTTTACCCGGACAAACAAATTATTCTGCATCAAAGGGCGCCGTAATTGCAGCTACAAAAGCATTGGCGCAAGAAGTTGGAAAGCGGGGGATTACTGTTAATGCGGTTGCTCCTGGTTTTATTAAAACAGATATGACCGCAGGTTTGCCTGAAGACCAGTTAAAAGCCATGGTTCCAATGAACCGGTTTGGCGAAGCGGAAGAAGTAGCGAATGTTGTTGGCTTTTTAGCTTCCGACGCGGCCTCTTATATAACGGCTCAGGTAATTTCTGTTAACGGAGGATTGTACAGTTAGTGAATTGTTGAGTTCGTGAAGTTTGAAGTTATTAAAAAAATCATAATTTTACCTCACAAAATCAACAACTCACCAACTCATAA